>JAFTYK010000046.1 GCA_017464765.1 Ruminococcus sp. | reverse complement strand
CAGCAAATGTGTCTAAAATACCACATAGTACTTTTAATGATACGTCCATACTTATCACCTTATCAAATTTCCTCTAGTCCTATATCTTTCAGATAATTGTATATGCCATCATAAATCTCCGGGTTACGAGTTGCATCATCTGTGCTACCCTTAGGAATGAAAATAGCCATACCCTGGCGAGCACGAGTCAGCAATACTCGGTAAGAGTTTTTAAGGTACAAACGCTTCTCCTCATTACTACAATTCTTCCACTTGTCTCCTGAGAAGTTGTGATATGTCCACTGGGTTCCGTCGAATCTAAAGTTTGCATCCCATGCGACAACAGCATAGTCAATTTCCAATCCCTGAATATCAAACTCAGTAACAACATCCTCTAAAGCATAGCTTGAACGGACATCATCCTTGCCGTTAAGTAACCAGTTTGCAACAGAGATTTCATTCTTAACAAAGACTCCCTCAGGCTTAAGTCTGAGACCACCACTACTTGCGAGCAATCCATACCTTGTGGTACCTCTGCTCTTATCTTTAACCCAAACCTTCGCCTTGTTTATATCCCTTGTAATTACAACGGGATACTTGTCCTTGATTTGCTGACATAAGCGTTTTGCTTCTTCGGTATCCACGTCTAAAACAGCCTTAACAAAAGCCGCTAAATCGGAAGTTCTGAAAGAACGTACAGAGGTTGCTAAATGAAGCTTTTCAATCTCAACTACATTGAGGTCAGCTATCATGCTATCCCAACTTCTTTCACGACGATACTCGTCATCGTTAAGCTGAGGAGTAACGTATACATCCCAATCAGAGAAAGACTTTCTCAAAGAGTCAAACCACTCAGGTAAACCTGCTTCACCTGTATTGATCTCCTGACCGCCACCTACAAGACAAACTATAACAGCCCAATCCTTGTGGCGATCCATTGTACTAATCAAAAACTCCGGCTCGCTATAATCAAAGTTGGCTATACCTTTCTTTGTTGACATGAAATTCTTAATCATGTCATGAGTCCAAGCTCTTTGTGCCTCATCAAAAATGGCCACTCGCTCTGGAGGTACGTTATTGTTACCAACAAAGGAATCACGATATCTATGAATAATCTGTATAAAAGAAGATGTCTCTCGTAAGGCATCTTTTTTGTTTGCCCTTTGTCCTAAATCTTTTGCTCGCTGAACACTATCACGAGCCAATGCTTCTTGAAGTACTTTTACAAGAGGGTCATTACCCGAAAGAAATACAGCGTGCTCACCTTCATGGGCGTTTGAACGCTGAATCGCAATATTAAGACCAACCAGAGTTTTGCCTGCGCCAGGTACACCTGTTACAAAACAAATAGACTTGCGACTGTTGGCTTTACTATGCTCAATTATCTTGTTAATCTCATCTGTTGTTACAGAGAGGTTTTCGGCACCTGCGTCACTTCGGGTGATTTCCTTAACGTTGTGACCACCGTACATTGCCTGAGCTGCTTCGATAATTGTAGGTGTGGGAAGATACTCAGAATTCTCCCACTGTATGTAATCAAATGGTGTCTCACTATACTTTTCAGCAACAGAAAGGATAGTCTCACCGATATTAACCGCGTTACACTTTAAGGGCTCTATGATTCTGTCGTGAATCACGATTTTGTTCTCAATAGGCTGTGCCTTTGTAGATATCATAATAGGCACCAAAAGTTTGTCGTGACTTTCCTTTTGGAAGTTTCTCAAATCAAGCGCGTAATCGTAAACCTGATCGTAAGTACCGCTTTTATATTCATTATCACCGCACTTGAACTCAAGCAGAAATACAATATTTTTATACAAAACAACATTATCTACACGCTTACCCTTACGGGGAATTGTGTACTCAAAAATCAATCTACCTTCGCTTAAAACACCTAATTGCTCTTTAAGTATTTCAACTTCAGTTTCCCAAGTATTACTCTGCTGAATAGTAGTCTCAGCAGACATATCATTAGAGTGAATTACGCCAAGGATTTCAGCAGTAGATTGCTTTGAGAAATCGCTAATATTAGCCGCATAATAATATCTCAAGTTACGCATAATCCACCTCTTACTTAACTTCCTGTTCGAGGTCATCAAACAGGTCGCTATCAAAGAATTCTCTTATGCTAATCTCTAAACCGTCACAGATTTTCTTAAGAGAACATACTCCGGGATTCTGACTTTTCTCATTGAGTATACTATACACAGTTGAGGGTGAAACACCTGAAATATTTGCTAATGCATTTATAGCTATGCCCTTCTCAGCACACAGCTCAACAATTCTTTTTTCAACAGCTTCTTTAATAGTCATAGGAACAACCTCTTTACGATATATCGTCAATTCCATTATATGAGTATTTACGACAAATCGTATGCGATATATCCCAATTTCGACAGTCACAACCAATTATTTTGTGTTATTTCATTGTTTACTGCAGTTCAAATTTTGAGCAATGCAATTGTTATCCTAAAATCCATGTGGTATAATAAACTTATAAATCTTTGATCGGAGGTAGGATTATGAAGACATTGATTATTGGCGGAGTGGCAGGCGGTGCGTCTTGTGCTGCAAGGCTCAGAAGGCTTGACGAGAGTGCCGAGATTATCATCCTAGAGCGCGGGGAGTTCATCTCCTTTGCCAACTGCGGTCTGCCTTACTACATCGGCGGTGACATCAGGGGCAAAGCCAACCTGACATTGCAGACACCCCAGAGTTTTAAGGCTCGTTTCAACATTGATGTTCGTATTTTCAGCGAGGCGATTTCTGTTGACTCTGCCCGAAAAGTTGTGACTGTTAAGAACGTAATCACGAGTGACACCTATGAAGAAAGCTACGACAACCTTGTGCTTTCTCCCGGTGCATTTCCTATCGTTCCCAATATTGAGGGTGCAGATTGTGATAGGGTTTTTACCCTCAGAAATATCCCCGACACTATGAAAATCAAAGGCTACATCGACCGAGAAAATCCAAAGTCTGCGGTAGTTGTTGGCGGTGGTTACATCGGTGTTGAGATGGCTGAGAACCTTAAAAAAGCAGGTCTTGAGGTGACTATCGTTGAGCTTTCCGACCACCTGATTGCACCTCTTGATTTTGACATGGCAACGGAAGTTCACCGCTATGTAAAGGCTCTGGGCATTCGCCTGATTCTTAAAAACGGTGTCACCGCTATCAAAGAAAGTGACCGCAATTTACAAATTTACCTCAACAACGGATGTATCGAAGCCGATATGGTAATTATGTCCGTGGGAGTTCGTCCCGACACAGCTTTTCTTAAAGATTTGGGTGTTGAGTTTGACGGCAGAGGAAGCATCATCGTAAACTCCAATATGCAGACAAACATCGAGAATATTTACGCAGTAGGCGATGCGGTGAGTATCAAGAATTTCGTTACAAATGCTCCTGCCTTCATCCCCCTTGCAGGCCCTGCAAACAAGCAAGGCAGAATCGTTGCCGACAACATCTGCGGTATCCCTTCACGGTTTGAAGGCACACAGGGTTCCTCGGTGTTAAAGCTTTTTGATATGACCGTTGCAACAACAGGTCTTAACGAAAAATCCGCCAAAGACGCAGGCTTTAATTTTGACAAAACCTACACCTCCTCAGCCTCTCACGCTTCCTATTATCCCGATGCGACCATGATGTCGGTG
>JAFTYK010000045.1 GCA_017464765.1 Ruminococcus sp. | reverse complement strand
TACAATACTTTTAAATCTATAAACAAAATGTAAAGTTTACTCAAAAATCCCCTTACAAAATCTATTCCAACTCAAACTATCAAGATAATAACACCCTAGTGAAGACTCGGTTTTCGTTTGAAAGTTTTCACTAAGCATTTTATACAATCTCAGGTGGAAAATAATAGTAGTTTTATCAATTGAATTTGCCCCTATTTCCTTGTAATATAATAGTAAGAGAATGTATCTTAACATTTACATAAATAAATTAACGGAGGAATAACTATGAAAAGAATAATTAGTATTATACTCATAGCAGTAATGCTTTTAGCGCTATCTGCTACTACATTTTTTGCTGAAACTAATTACTTGTATGAGAATAGATTTTTTGAACAATATGTGGAGGGATCCGGCTATGAGGATTATTACAATTATGCAGAGCGTTATTATCATCATATAGACGAAAATGATCCGGATAGCGAAATCGACTGGGTTTTGGTGCATGGTAATATCAATTTGGAAGAAATGATTTATAGCGCTGTAATCGGAAACAGAGTGTACGTAGGCTCCCATGGTTATCCGTTCGGTGCTTTATATGCAGTATATGATGTGAAACTGGACTGCTTTATTGGTGTGGACACTTATCAAGTGTTAGAAAAATACGAAGATTTAGAAGATGTGATTAATAACAAAGTGCGCTTTGGAGAACTTCTCGGTGATACTGATTCAGACGAATGTCTTAGTATACTGGATGCTACTACACTCCAGAGAGGTTTAGTAGAAAATAAGTACAACTCTAGCTATACTGAGGAGTATAAAGTGGCCGATTTTGACCGCGATCGAAAAGTTTCTGTAATGGACGCTACCGCTATCCAGAGGCATTTAGCAGGTATCAAAAGCGAGTAAAAGTAAAATAGCAATAATTTATCCCCACCTGTGTAAAAAACAGGTGGGGATTTTCAGACTGTTTTTCTCCCAATTATTTTTATAATAAATTTATTGACAACTCAAACTATCAAGATTATAATGTACTAGTGAAGACTCGGCTTTTGTGGAAAGCCTTAAAGGGAGGACGCGTCGGCGACTGAAAGCGCGTCTAAGGTGAGTAGTAAGTACGGGAACGCTTCACTTGTTACCTACAACTTTATAAAAAGCGGATGTTTTATTACATCAATACGGGTGGCACCGCGGGTTTTTAGTTTAACTCGTCCCGAGAATAGGCATACTATTCTCGGGGCGTTATTTTTTTCAGAAAAGCTTACAGTATATCACCAAACCTCCCTTGTGTAAAGGGAGGTGTCACCAAATGGTGACGGAGGGATTGTTATAAATTCCGTACGCAGTACCATCATAATTAATCATTTATTATTCATGATTAATTATGTATGTGGGTGCTACGCACAACGGACGACCACTGGTCGCCCCTACTATTCATATACTACCTTATAGGAGGTTAATATAATGTACAGAACACTATTTTGTAACGACATACGTGATACCCACGTTGGCTCAACTGTATCTCTTGCTGGTTGGGTTGACGTTATCCGTGACCACGGTGGCGTAATCTTCGTTGATTTGAGAGATTACACAGGTATCACTCAGGTTGTCGTTCACGATGAAAAACTGCTCGAAAACGTTAACCGCGAAACTGTTATTTCAGTTACAGGTAAGGTCGAAAAAAGAGACCCTGACACAGTTAACGAAAAAATCGCTACAGGTTATGTTGAACTTGTAGCTGATACTTTACAGGTACTTGGCAGAAGCACAAATATGCTTCCTTTCGAGGTTTCTAACTCTCGTGCTTCAAAGGACGAAATCCGCCTTAAGTATCGATACCTTGATTTACGTAATCCTAAGAACCACAACAACCTCGTTATGCGTTCTAAGATTATCCGTCACTTACGTAATAAAATGGAAGAGAAAAACTTCCTTGATATGCAAACACCAATCCTCACCGCTTCATCTCCTGAGGGTGCGCGTGACTTCTTAGTACCATCTCGTAAGCACCCTGGCAAGTTCTACGCTTTGCCACAGGCTCCTCAGCAGTTCAAGCAGTTACTTATGGTATCAGGCTTTGACAGATACTTTCAGGTAGCTCCTTGTTTTAGAGACGAAGACGCTAGAGCTGACCGTTCTCCTGGTGAGTTCTATCAGCTCGACTTCGAGATGGCTTTCGCTACACAGGAAGAAGTATTAGACATCTGCGAAGATGTTATCTACGATACATTCAAAACTTTCTCCGACAAGAAAGTTACTCCTAAACCTTTCAGACGTATCACCTACGCTGATGCTATGATGACATACGGCTCTGATAAGCCTGATTTACGCAACCCTCTTGTTATCTGTGACCTCACAGATTTCTTCTCTAACGTCGCTTTCCCTGCTTTCAAGGGCAAGCCTGTTCGTGGTATTGTTGCTAACTGTCAGGGTAAGTCTAAGAAATTCTTCGAAGACTCACTAAAATACGCTACTTCTATGGAAGTAGGCCTCGGCGGTTTAGGTTACATCACTCTTAAAGAGGGCGTTTTTGCTGGTCCTATTGCTAAATTCTTATCTGACGAACAAAAGCAGGAAATCACCGAGATTTCAGGCGTTAAAGAAGGCGAAACACTCTTCTTCATCTGCGATGATAAGAAGTCAGACACAGAGAAAAAAGCTGGTATGATTCGTACTTGGCTTGCAGCTGATACTCAGCTTGACTTAATCAGAGACGATGCTTTCGAATTTTGCTTCGTAGTTGACTTCCCTATGTTTGAGGAAGACGAGGAAACAGGCGAAACAATCTTCACACATAACCCATTCTCAATGCCTCAGGGCGGTATGGACGCTTTACTTAACAAGCACCCTGAGGAAGTTTTAGCTTATCAGTATGACCTTGTTTGTAACGGTATTGAGCTTGCTTCCGGTGCTGTAAGAAACCACGACATTGAAATTATGAAGAAAGCGTTTGAAATCGCAGGCTACGAAGAGAGTGAACTCAAAAAGCGTTTCAATGCACTTTACACAGCATTCCAGTACGGCGCGCCACCACACGCAGGTATGGCTCCTGGTATCGACCGTATGGTTATGCTTCTTACAGACGAAGAGAAAATCTTAGACGTTATCGCAGTCCCACTCAACGGTAACGCTCAGGATTTACTCTTAGGCGCTCCTTCCGAAGTGTCCGACCAACAGCTTGAGGACGTTCACCTTCTTGGCAACACTAACGCTCTTGCTCATCGTGGCTCTGCCAAAGGGGGAGCAAAAGCAAGCATGGGCAAACGCTCCACTTTCTCTAACTCTCAGCAGTTAAATCAGCTTTCTCTTAATGATGAGGAAGAAGCTTTAATGCAGAGCATTTTTAACAATATGAAAGAAAGCGAAGAAGCTCTAAAATCTATCGATACAGAAAACGTTACCCCTATGGTTCACGTTATGGAAATGACAAACGTGCTTAGAGAAGACAAACGTGTTCAGCCGTTCACTCGCGAGAGCTTGCTCGAATCAGCTCCACAGCGTAGTGATGACTCTTGGGTCGTTCCAAGACTAGTAAAGTGAGGTGAGTGCAGTGAAATATTACGCAGAAATTATTAACGAAAAAGGTGCTATCGCGGTTGATGATACTATCCTTACTAAGGATACTCTTTCTACCGCAGGTTCACATATTCTAGAGGGATATAAACCTCTTTTCTCAGCCGAAGCTGTAGAAAGATTAGAGAAAAACGGCTTTAACATCTCAGGCAAAACTCACGTTGGCGAGTTTGGTTTGGATTTAGTCGGCGAGTTTTCCTACTACAATAAGTTTGAAGATGGCGAAACACTCAAGGGTGCAGCCGCAGAACTTGTAAAATCAGGCGATGTAAAAGCCGCTTTAGGTGTTGATATGAACGGCGCTACACGTCGTGCCGCCGCTCTTTCAAACGTAGCTTTCCTAAAGCCAACCTACGGCACAGTTTCACGTTACGGTGTTATCTCTTGCGCAGCATCAGGTGAACAGCTCGGTGTTTACGGCAAGGACGCTGATACAGTAGCTGAAATTATGACTGTTATCGCAGGTAATGACAAAAAAGACGGCACTTCACTTTTTGAATCTTCTTACACCTACGACACAAACGCTGACGTGAAGAACGCTAAAGTTTGCATCGTGAAAGAGCTTCTCGACAAAGCTGACGATGATGTAAAAGCTAACATCGTTTCTTACGCTGAAACTCTCAAAGCTCAGGGTGTTGAAGTTGAAGAAATCTCTTGTGATTTCTTCGAAGCTGCTAACACAGCTTGGCAGATTCTTATGTGCGCTGAAACTTGCAACAACGTTTCACGTTACGATGGCGTTAAGTACGGCCACAGAAGTGAAAACTACAGAAATATCGATGAGCTTTACGTAAACTCACGTACAGAGGGCTTCAACTTCTTAACAAAAGCTGTTATCCTCTACGGCTCCGATGTGCTTTCTAAGACACGTTACAACGACTGCTACGATAAGGCACTCAGAGTTAGACGTGTAGTAGCTGAAAAAATGAAAGAGTTATTCTCAAAATACGACGCTGTACTCACTCCTGTTTGCTCAAAATCTGAGTACAAGGCTTACGATATCAAAGACGCGTTCACAAAGGTTTTTGAGGAAAGCGTGTTCACAGCAGTACCAAACCTCATTGGTCTTCCTGCTTTAGTATCTTGTGGTGTACAGCTTATTTCAAAGCAGTTTGACGAAAGCAAACTGTTATCACTGTCAAAAATCGTGGAAAGGAAAGGTGAATGATTATGGCATACGAACTCGTTATCGGCCTTGAAACCCACGTTGAATTAAATACTGAATCTAAGATTTTCTGCTCTTGCGGTGGTCATTCTTCCCCAAAAGAGCCTAACGATTGTGTATGTCCGGCTTGCTCTGGTATGCCGGGTATGCTCCCTGTTATGAACAAGCGTGTAGTTGAACTTGCAGCAACAGCAGGCCTTATGCTCAACTGTGAGATTAACCGCTACACAACTTTTGATAAGAAGAATTACTACTATCCTGACCTTCCTTGCGCTTATCAGATCACTCAGCTCAACCACCCTATCTGTGTCAACGGTCTTGTTAAAGTAAAGACAGCCGCTGGCGAGCGCGATATCAGAATCAAGCAGATTCATATGGAAGAAGACGCGGGTAAACTCGTTCACGGTGGCAACTCATCATTCGTTGACTTCAACCGTACTTCAGTTCCTCTTATCGAAATCGTTACTCAGCCTGATTTTCGTTCCCCTGAGGAAGTTGTAACATACCTTGGCAAGCTCAAGTCTATGTTTAAGTCAACAGGCATATCCGAGTGCGAAGAAGGTGCTATGCGTTGCGACGTTAACATCTCTGTTCGTGAAGAAGGAAGTGAAAAATTCGGTGTTCGTACCGAGATTAAAAACATGGCTTCTTTTGAAGCAATTGACCGCGCTATCCGTTACGAAGCTCAGCGCCATATGGACGCTTTAGAATTCGGCACAGAAGAACTTGTTCAGGAAACTCGCCGTTTCGACGACGTTTCAGGCAAAACTTTTGCTATGCGTAACAAAGAAACTGAAGCAGACTATCGCTATTTCCCTGACCCTAACCTGATGCCTATCGTGATTGACGATGAATGGCTCGAGGAAATTAAAGCTAACAAACCAGTCGCTTTAGATGAAAAAGCTGAAGCTTACGCAGAAGCAGGTATTTCTGACAAGGAAATCGCTATGCTCATGAGTGAACACACAGTAGCTAAACTTCTCGACGATGTTATAGCTCTTGGCTGTAACGCTAAAGATGCTGCTGCGTGGATTTTAACTGACTGTGCAGGTATTTTACGTAAAGCAGGTCTTAAGCTCAAGGACCTTTCAATCACAGCAGAGGGTCTTTCCTACCTCATCAAAAAGGTAGACGAGGGCAAGCTCAACCGTGGCGCTGCTAAGAAAACTCTCATCGCAGTAATCGAAAACGGTGCTGACCCTATTGCTTACTGTGAGGAGCAGGGCTTTACTAAGGAAATCGACAGTTCAATGATTGAAGCGGTTATTGACAAGGCGATTGAAAGTAACCCACAGGCAGTTTCCGACTACAAAGCAGGTAAAGAAAAAGCGTTAATGGCTATTTTCGGTGCTTGTATGAAAGAACTCAAAGGCTCTGGCGACCCAGGCCAAATCCGCACAATGCTTATCGAAAAACTCAAAAACTAAAACATACAGGACCGCTGAAATTCGGCGGTCCTGCTTATTATCACTACTAAAAAGGTGAAATATATGACAATTAAACTATACGAAGAAAACGCTTACATAAAAGAATTTGAAGCAGAAATCTTATCGTGTGAAGAATGCAAAAACGGCTTTCTTCTCACTCTTGATAAAACCGCTTTCTTTCCTGAGGGTGGCGGACAACAGGCTGACACAGGCTTCATAAACGACGCTAAAGTTCTCGATGTTCAGGAAAAAGACGGTATCATCACCCACAAGGTAGATAAAGCATTCACAGTAGGTGAAACAGTGACAGGAAAACTAGATTGGAACACTCGTTTTTCTCGAATGCAGGGACACACAGGCGAGCATCTTGTTTCAGGTATTATCCACTCGATGTTTGGATATGACAACCTCGGTTTTCATATGAGTGAGAAAACAATGACTTTAGACCCAAGCGGTATTCTTACTGACGAAGATATAAAGGAAATCGAGCGTAAAGCAAATATGGCGGTATACGAAAACAGAGATGTCACCGCCTACTACCCTGACCCCAAAACTCTTTCTACACTTGAATACAGAAGTAAGCTTGATTTAGTAGAGGGTGTGCGACTTGTTAACATTGATTCATACGACACATGTGCTTGTTGCGCTCCGCACGTAAGTAAAACAGGTGAAATCGGACTTATCAAAATCATCGACTATATCCAGTACAAGGGCGGTATGCGACTGACTATGGTATGTGGCATAAACGCTTTTGAAGATTACTCTAAACTTCACGATGATAACAAAGAACTTATGCACCTGCTCTCAGCTTCAAGGGACAAGGTAAGCGAGTTTGTAGTCCGTGATCACGAAGTAATCGGCTCCCAGAAAGCTGAAATCAATCGCCTCAACGCTGAGCTTTCAATAGCCAATCTCGATATAAAGGAAGTAGGCACAACTCTGCTCGGTTTCACAAAAGGTGCATCGTTTGACGATATGCGAAATCTCGTCAACGAAAATCTTGAAAAAGGTGAGCTTGTAGCTTTTTTCAGCGAAGGTGAAAACGATACTTTCTCCTACATTATTTCAAGTTCTACTCTTGATGTTAGAGATACCGTAAAAGCATTAAATGAACAGTTTTCCGGAAAAGGCGGCGGACGTCCAAACTACGCACAAGGCAAAATCACAGGTTTTAAAAACGATATCATAAGTTTCTTTGAATAATCATAACCCATAAAATAAACCCCGAGTTTTCACTCGGGGTTTTGCTATGCAGTTTAGTTCATAATACCTGCTGTGTACTTATATGCTAAAACTCTCATACACGCTTTCTGTAATGTTGTTTTACTGATAGTGCCCTCATTTACAGCATCTAAAATCGCTGTATACGCGTCCTCAATGTTATCAACCATAACAAGGTCGTTACCAGCTAGTACCGCCTGAACATAAATATTTTTGCCGTTTGCATACTCACTGTAATCAGCGTTGTTAAGATTATCAGTCATAACAAGCCCTGAGAACTTAAGCTCATCTTTGAGTATCTTGTGAACATCTTCGGAAAGCGAAGCAACACATTTTGAATCCAAATTCTGAGCAAGTACGTTGGAAACCAGTACAAAATGCGCGCCTGCGTTTATTCCAGCCTCAAAAGGCTTGAAATCTGTAGATTCAAAAACTGACTTTTCGCGTGTATCAACAACAATCGGCTCGTATGAATCAAGATTAGTTCCGTAACCCGGGAAGTGTTTGAGTGCAACGGATACGCCCTTTTTCTGGCTTATAGTAGTAACCTCTGTAGCGTAAAGCGATGTTTCGTCCACCGTACCGCCTAAAGAACGCGAGTACATAATCTGATTCATCTCTTCAGCCATATCAAGTACAGGAGCGAGATTTAAGTTGATTCCGACAGATTTCAGCATAGTAGCTTTGTCAGTTTCGTTTTTCTTTATTTCATCAATTCCGCCCTGAGCGAAAGTATTTCTTGGTGAATAGAAATCATATTCAGGGAAAGCATCTAAATCACTGATAGCAGTAACAGCTCCCCCCTCTTCCTTGACCGACATAATCATAGGGGTCTTAGCTTTTTCCTGATATTCATCAATCATATCCCTGATATCCTGCGAAGACATCAAAGCAAAATTATCAGCAGTCAGGTAGTAGCCTGAAAGAGAATATTTTGTGATTAGACTATCCGCTGTGTCGTCTGTAGGACAAGAGCCGATAATAAGCTGACCGACCATCTGTTCCTCACTCATTGATTGCATATAAGCGTAGGCTTTCTCGTAGCTTGCCGAGAAAATACCACCATCATTAAGTTCTGCAGGAATATTCACCTCAAGTGGTTGGGTTTCTTTTTCTTTATCATCTTTATTACCATTATCTTTTTTGATCTGATCAACTGTAGCTGTGTCATCTTTAGTGACGTCTATGTAGTAAAACAAGCTACCCGAAAAGGCTATCACAGAGACTAAAATTAAAATGATACTAACAGTCCAAAACTTTTTCATTTATACCTCCAAAGCAGTAAAAATAAATTTTTGCACTTAGGAATAACTATACCAATTATCGTGATTATATCACTAAATATTGCATTTTTCAACACTATTATTACAAGATATTGACACTTTCTACGATTTATTATATTATTTTTGAGGCTAAGGAGGAAATATGTATGAACAAAAGAAAACTTATTTCTAATATAGCGCTGATTGTAGCGGCTATGGTTTGGGGTATTGCGTTTGTATCTCAGGAACAAGCGGCAAAGTTCGTCGACACATTTACCGTGAATGCAACACGCTCGCTTGTGGCTTCAGTAGCACTGATTCCGCTTATACTTTTCACGTCAAAGCAGAGTGGACGACCTCTGTTCGAAAAAACTAAAGAGGACAGAAAACTTCTTGTAAAAGCCGGTGTTCTGTGTGGCACTTTTCTGTGTCTTTCGTCTTCCCTTCAGCAGTTTGGCATCTCAATTTATCCCGAAAACGCGGCTGTTTCTGCAAGAAGCGGATTCATCACTGCACTATACGTAATTTTCGTGCCAATTGTCGGCCTTTTCTTCAAGCGTAAAGTCGGTATTTCAGTATGGATAAGCGTAGTAATCGCAACCGTTGGTCTGTATCTTTTGTGTGGTTCGAACGGTTTAGAGGGAATATACTTAGGTGATGTTCTTATACTTTGCTGTGCGGTTTCGTTCTCTCTCCAAATTTTATGTGTTGACCACTTTATTGATAGAGTTGACGGTATAAAACTATCGGCTATTCAGTTTTTCACCTGCGGTATACTTTCGCTGATTCTGATGTTCATTTTTGAAGACCCATCTATGGAAAACATACTGCTTGCTTCAAAATACATTCTATATCTCGGAATAGTATCCTCAGGAGTAGGTTATACCCTCCAGATTATAGGTCAAAAATATAGCGATAACCCAACTGTAGCGTCAATTTTAATGAGCCTTGAATCAGTTTTCGCCGCTCTTGGTGGCTGGGTACTCATGAACAAAGCTCTGTCTACCGTTGAGATAATCGGCTGTTGTGTTATGTTCTTAGCAATTGTTTTAGCTCAGATACCGTTCAAAAAGAAAGAAAAAGTTTAATACATAAACAAAAAGTCCGTACCAGTGCAAGTACGGACTTTTATTTTTATTTATAAATTCTTATATAAGGACCATCGCTAGGGTCTAACCAATAAAGTAAAGTCAGAATGTCATCGTGTGAAAGACCGATACCACCCCAGCTTGTAGGTGTGTAGCTGACGTGAATAAACTTTGCACAGCCCTGCGTAGGGTCAACAGGATTACGGTTATAATTCAGTACGATAGCGTAAGGATATGACTTAGTGAACTCATAAAGCCACTGTGAGCTTTCCCAATCCTGAGCAGAAGTACCACTCATCCAACGATTATAATACTGGGAGTTCGGGTCAGTAATCCAGTAATCCTCCATAGTAAACTGGTCATATTGAAGCTTAGTACCAGGGTTATAGTTAGTGCCGAAAGCGTACTCAACTTTGAAAAGACCTGTAGGGGTTTTCGCCTCATAAGGAGTAACCATAGTGTCTGCGCCCTCAGAACCGATGTAACCGCTGAGTGCTTCAAAAGGCTTGACAAATTTGCCTGTTTCATCTTTTTCAAAACAAGTAATCGTACAGGTAAGAGTAGCCTCATCAACTTTGGCGAACATCATCTGATTTACTAAAACGTCTTCTAAATCCATACCGCTACTCTCAAGCAACTCCATAAACTCAGCGTCCTGCTCAACAGGCGGGTCAGTCGGAGGCTCTGTAGGTGGCTCTGTAGGAGCTAGTGTCGGCATAACAGTTGAAGGCTGTGTAGGTGGCTCTGTTGCTGTTATATTTGTAAGAGCATTATCAAGCACCTCATAAATGCTTTCACCAAAGGTAAAGACTATCACCAAAGATGCAATAACCACAAAAGTCAGTACACTCACAAGAATTGCCGCTCTACTCTGCGAAGAAGAACGCTTCTGCTTGTAGCTGTGAGCGCTACGATAACGTGACTTATATCGTCTTCTGTTTTTCGTTCTGTCGTTTTTGTATGCCATTTCTATCTTCCTTTTTAAGAAACTTACTTCACTATTTTACATAAAATAACCGTAGCGTTATCAACGCCGCCATTTTCTTTCGCAAGGTCTATAAGCTTTTCGGCGATTTCTTTGAGCGACTTCTTCTCACTCATTAAATCATTGACCGTGTTTTTGAGCAACTCTTCCCCTATCATATCAGAAACGCCATCAGTACAGAGAATGTACACATCACCTGTTTTATACGGACCTCTCGCTATATAAGGATTAAGTCCCGCTCTCTCAGGAGTACCTAAAAACTTAGTCAATGGAGCTTTACCACTGAATCCGGGTGCTGTATGATCCTTAGAAATTTTAGAAAGCTTGTTTTTAGAAAGCTTGTAAATAGGGCTGTCACCTGCGTTTAAGATGTAAATCTCGTCTTTAAAAAACTGAATCATAGCCGCGGTTGTTCCCATAAGCACAAGCATTCTCGCATCAGTTTCATCTAAGATACGCTGGTTAAGATGTTCGCTCAATTGATAGAGATACTCATCATAAACATCTTTGTTTTCACAGAAAACCTTACAGCTTTCGGCAGCTATAAAAGAAGCAATCTCACCACACGCTTCTCCGCCCATACCATCAAAAACCGCAAACATTTCATTTTCGTTGCTCTTGGTTTTACCGCCTAATAAAACGTCTTCGTTATTATCGGGGTCAAGCCTGAAAATACCGTCACAGTAAAAATTGTCCTCATTATTCTTTCTGACTTTTCCGACTGTGCATCCTAAACCATATTCAATAGTATAAGTTTTTTTCACGCTCTCACCCCCTTTATAAAATCATTAAATATTATTTTTCAATATCGGCTGCTGTGAAAAAGTCATCAGGAATATCTACCTTAGCTTCTCCGAAATCGCTAAAGTTAGCATCTATAAAATAACTCTTATCACCTATTTTGTAGTCAAGAGAACACTGTGTAAGATATCCATCACCACTTATTGAATAAGTCACAACCATATTGGCATTAGCAAGATTATTAGTGCTTAATTCAACACTCTCTTTGAAATTACTGTAGTCATCAGCGCTTGAAAAAGCCGCTCCAATTTTGCTTGTAATAAGATAAAAAACTTCCTCTAAATCAGGAGTAAACTTAACAGTTGTAGATTCATCATCGACTACTATTTCCTGATGCATAACAGAGCGCATATTCTTACCTTTGCTAAGTTCTTTCATTATGTCTTCGAAAGCTCTCTCAAGCTGTGGCGCATTAAACTTATCGTTGGTATTAGTGAAACGCATCATCGCACCCGCATCAAAATTACCCTTTCGGTAATCTCTGTAGAAGTCATAGAAGTCAAGGGCTTTTTCAGAGTAATCATCAACACTCCATTTACCACCATAAAAATTACCCCTGTATGATTCTACTCCCTCACCAAAAACAACAGCATCGTATGAATAGTCATTATACATTGCATAATAGGAGGATTTCATAGCCTGCTTATTCAAATCAAACTCCATACTTCCGTCGTACTTCATATATGTTTCATCGTTAATGCCGACAGATACATCATAACTGAAGCTACCACACTCAAAGTTTTTGGTTGAAGCTTTGTTGAACATAACAAAAGCGTTATTACTGTGGTTAACAGCGAATATAACGGTTATGGCTCCCAATACTACAATTACCGCTATCGCGATAAAAAGCGAGAATTTCAGATGCGGTTGGAGCTTGTTTTCAGGCTCATCTTCATAATATCTTTCGCTTTTAGGAAGCGGCTTCTTATTCTTGCCGATAATCTTCCCCTTAACAGTTTCTAAAAAATTATTAAAAACGGACATTGTGTTCCCCTTGACTATATATCAGAAATAATTATAATAACCCAATTTTACATATAGAATTATAGCAAAAACACATATATATTGTCAACAAAGATTACATATACGAATAATTGAAAACCTCTTGAACTTAGTGTAAACCTTTGTTACAATCTAGATGTAAATATTTTTTGCAACAACGGAGGTATTATTATGCGTAAAACTCTACTTTCTATTACTTTAGCTATGCTTATCCTTTGTTCATCGATTATTGCGCCTGTTGTTTCAGCTAAAACAACACCACTTTACGGAGATGCAGATGGTGACAACGAAGTGAGCATTATAGACGCAACACTGGTTCAACAGCATCTGGCAAAAATCACAACGGTAAAAACAGAAAACCTTATACTTGCTGACACCGACGGTGACAAAGAACTTTCTGTTATGGACGCTACATTAATCCAACAATATGTTGCAAGCATTATCAACAAATTCCCTGCACAGGAGCGTGAAGATGTGATCACAAAAGTTGATACAATAGTTGACTTCTATTTTTCCAACAACAGACCTTGGGCAACCTGTTACGCCTATATTTACAACCAGGAAACAGGCGACAATATGGTAGCTTGGCCGGGAATAGAGCTTACTGATGGCACTACAAATTCCTACGGCGAAACTGTGTATAAATTCACAGCTGATACTTCAAAGTACAACAGAGTCATCTTCTCAAACGGTAAAGCACAAACAACTGACACCCCTCTTACTGTTGCAAACTCAGGCTACTTTATCAACGCTACCAAAAACAATAAATTTGTAGCAGGTCTTTATCCATACGGTCAGGAAAAGGAAGGTACTATCAAACAGGTTAATCTCGAGTACTCAAAAGGTTACAACAAGCGTATAACAATCTGGACTCCTGTAGGCTATGATGCAAATGATAAAGATAAAAAATACTCCGTACTTTATATGACTGATGGTCAGAACCTATTTGGAAATGATGAGAATTGTTCAGCGTACGAATGGGAAGTTGACGAAACTGTTCTTTCATATATGCAAAACGGCGGTGACGGTATCATCGTAGTAGGTATCGACAACGCAAACGCAAAGCGTGACTCCGAACTCACTCCTGACATAGGTGATGTTGTTCCTAAATACAACAGCGGCGGTTTCAAAAACGGTACAGGCGAAGCGTACTGCGACTTTGTTGTAGAAAAGGTTATCCCTTACGTTGACTCAAACTACAACACCAACTCTATTCGCGGTATTGCAGGTTCATCTTCAGGCGGTATCGAATCGTTCTACATCGGTATGGAACACATGGACAAGTTTGACTACATCGGTGCTATCTCTCCAGCATTTTTACTTTATGATAAGAACACCTGGAACACATACCTCGATAAATTTAATTTCAGCAACAAAACCAATCTTCCGCGCATCTATTTCTTCAACGGCAACTCAAAATACGATTCTCTCGAGCAGGAACTCTACCCTAACGCTGTAGCTATGCAGGGTTGGATGGAAAAGAAAGGCTACCCGTCTTCTCTTATGACAACCGTTGTGGACAACGACGCTACTCACAACGAAATGTTCTGGGCGCTTTATTTCCCTGAAGCTCTCGCTTTCGGTTTAGGTTACTGAGAATAACTTCTAAACAAAAAAGCCACTCGTCTGAGTGGCTTTTCTTTATTATCATAACAGTATTACAGTAATGGTGAGAAAATTTTCATAGTCTCAGCGAAAAGGCGTCCGAAGAAACTGAGCGTCGCATCTTTTTTGGTTATAATCTGCGACTTTCTGACAGTTTGGAGAAAATCATTTTTCATATCATCTATACATTCTGTATTATACATCCACGCACCACATTCAAAGTAATGAACAAGCGAACGATAATCAAGATTAATTGTGCCGCATACAGCAAATTTATCGTCACTTACAAAGCTTTTTGCATGAATGAATCCCGGTGTATACTCGTAAACTTCAACGCCTGATTCAATGAGCTTTTTGTAGTTTGAACGGGTCATAAGGAACACAGCCTTCTTATCAGGAATATGAGGAGTGATGAGTCTAACGTCAACACCTCGTCTTGAAGCGTTACATATAGCGTTTAAAATCTCACGGTCACAGATGAGATAAGGTGTGCAGATATAGACGTAATCATTAGCACAATGAAGAATATTCATATAAACATCTTTGCCGACATCTTCTGTATCAATAGGACTTGGTGAGTCCCCAAACGGAATAACATAACCCTTTCCGCAGTCTCCGCCTTTAGTAGCGCAGAGATATTTATCGACATCGAGCTGTCTTTCGTTCTGCATATTCCACAGTGAAAGGAAAAGTGCCGACAGCGTTCTTACCGCTTCCCCCTCGATTTTCACGGCTGTGTCTTTCCAGTGACCGAACTTTTCGTATTCATTAATATATTCGTCAGCAAGGTTTACACCACCTGTAAAGCCTACCTTACCATCAATTACGGTGATTTTTCTGTGGTCGCGGTTATTGTGTATATGGGATAAAATAGGCTTGAATTTGTTACAAGGAACACAGTTTATGCCATCGTTTTGAAGTTGCTTGTAGAAATCATCATCAACCGTTGCAATACAGCCAAGGTCATCATACATCAGAAAAACGCTAACGCCTTCTTTAGCTTTTTTGCACAGCACCTTATGGATAGAACTCCACATCACTCCGTCTTGGATAATGAAGTACTCCATAAAAATAAAGTTTTTAGCTTTATCAAGCTCTCTAAGCAAATCAGCATGAAAATCTTCGCCTAGCGGATAGTATGTAGTTTTGGACTTATCAAAAACAGGCATATTCGCACAGTTGTACAAGTATCTAGCCTGCGCATACGCGTCTTTATCCAACACTTTCAGCTTTTCGATATTATTTGTCTGGACAAGATGCGGACGGATTCTTTTCGCTGATTTTTCGAAACGTTTGTAATCCTCTTTGCTCGCTTTGTTATTTGACAAAAGCAAAAACAAAAACGCTCCTAAAACAGGAAACACCAACAGTATTACCAGCCAAGGGAGTTTATTCTCCGGGATCTCATCACGATTAAGTATGTAAATAAGTACAACAAAATAGAAAATCCAGGCAATGATTGCGAGCGGTAGAAATGATTCGTATAAAACAGCCATAACCCCAACTAGAATCGCAAATTCAATTATCAGTACAACAGCACCCAGAAAAAACCTCGAGCGTACTATTTTCTTAATTGCATCTAACATAATTACCTCTCAAAGAATTAGTCAACACTATTATACTCCTCGTTTATCCCAAATACAACAAAAAAAGCACCGAGTTTACTCGGTGCTTTTCATTAAACCTTAGTCGCTGTAGGTGTAAGTTTCGCAAAGATACTTGCCACCTGACAATGTTGTTGTGTAGAAACCTTCGTTGTTTGTGTTAGAAAGTGAAAGGTCTACTGTCTGAGTTGAGCCGTTATTGAAAATGATGTTTGTATACTTACCGGTTTCAAGTGAAATTTTGTAGATTTTCTGATTCTGTGAGTTAGTCTTAACATAAGTCATAACCTCACCCGGCCACGCTACCTTTGGAGAACTACCCCAAACATAGGCATTGACTGTTGACCAGTTAGGAATATTTGTGAAGTATACATCGATTGTATCACTTGTAGCTACCCCGATAGCATCTAAAATCTCGTGGAATTTCTCGTAAGCGCTGTTGAGTTTATCGTAAGCTGCCTGAGTCTTATCACCTGACTTTTCAAGCTCTTTTACCACTTTCTTAAGAGCCATATACTGGTCAAATGAAGAATACTGATAGTAGGTTGACAGCTCACTCTTAGCTGTCTTTAACAGTGAAGCAACATCATCCGCTGAAGTAGATGCTACGGATTTAGCATTTTTCTCAACAGGGAATTGTGAAATAATATGAGCAACATAACGCTGAATAAATGTAGCGTCCATAACGCTGACAAGTCCATCATCATCAACATCAGCATTAACAATCTGTTCATCATAAAGTGTCTCAGTATGTGCAGCATAACGCTGTATAAGGGTAGCATCTACTACACCTACAGAGAAGTCGAGGTTAACATCGCCGTATTTAACGTATGGTGAATTTGTTGGTTTTTGAGTCTCAGTTGGTTTCACGGTTTCAGTAGGCTTCTGAGTCTCAGTTGGCTTTTGAGTCTCAGTTGGCTTTTGAGTTTCAGTTGGCTTCTGGGTCTCAGTTGGTTTCTGAGTTTCAGTTGGTTTCTGAGTTTCAGTAGGCTTTTGAGTTTCAGTTGGCTTCTGAGTTTCAGTAGGCTTCTGTGTCTCAGTTGGTTTTTGAGTCTCATTCTCAGTTGTTCCAAATGGAATGATATATTTACAATCAGGCATAATTTCATTCTTGTAGAGGTTAGTACCGTTGAAGATAATGCAGTCTTCATATACATCTACAAGGTAACCCTCACTCATACCAAGTACTGCTGAACGATCGATAGAGCCGTTAACAAGACGTCTTACACCACCGATAGCACTGTTGTGCATCATAATTGCTGATGTGCCATTATTGTCTGAGAAATTGAGGTGAGCGCCAAGCTCAAGATGTGTATGGCCTGTAATGATAACACACTCTTTGTATGTTTCCATAAGTTTGATAAATCTAGCAGTGCTTGCCTGAGATTTTAAAAGACCAAGGTCGTAGTATGGACTTGGATATTTATCGCCACTACCCCAGTTTTCAACGTTAGCATGCTCCATAATGAAGATGTTTTTTCCATCTCCGCTATACTTTTTGAGAAGTCCCTCAAGCCAGTTGAGCTGAGCAGTAGTGAACTGGTCTTTCTGGTCAGTATAGAATCCGCCTTCCTGAGCCATGAAAATGAAGTGATCGCCTGTTTTAGGCTCTGTCATTTCAAAGTAAGGCTTGTTAGCTTTGATTGTAGCTGCTGTGGAGTCAACACCTGTACCCATAACGAAAGGCTTGTTGTTCTGAGCAGCTGAACCCTTCCAGTTAACGTGAACATCGTGGTTGCCGTTAGCTTCCCAAACAGGGTTAGCAAAAGAAGAGTCAGCGAGTATCTTCTGGTATCTCTGATACTCCTGAGCGTAAGTTACTCCACCGTTCTGGTCGTTTACTGTATCACCAGATGAAACTAAGAAATCAACATTTCTTGTTGCAAAAGTCTCAAGCGCTTTAGCCCAATGAGTTTCATCGTGAGGATAAGAGTTAGAACCGTATGAATCGTTAGCAATCTGAGGATCAGAGAATGCGCCGAATGTGTAAATTGTAGTTGTGTCAGAAAGTCTTTTGTTTGCAGGAACGGCATAAGTTGCCGCCGCATTGGAAACATTCTTGTTAGTAGGAACTGAACTTGATTTGATAGCAATAATCTGTGTAGCCTTTGGCGGAATTGCTGTGTGGTCCAGCATCTTATATGTGCCAGTAGCACCGTTAGCCACATTCAGCGTAGCTATCTGTCTATAACCTGCAAGTGCTTTAGTAGAATCCGCCCAGTATAAATAGTAGTTACCTGCGGCACTACTGCTTGTAACCTTAAGGCTGATTGTACCTTCCGCAAAACCTGCTTTCTGAGCTTCGCCACCAGTAAAGCTGTACGAAAGAGTCACACCGCTAGCTGCATTGAACACACAAACAGAACAAACGACTGTTGACATCAACACAAGCACAGCGAGTAAAGTAGCAATAACTTTCTTCATGCTAATACCTCCAATGTATTATCAATAAAAGTGAGATGCTTAACATCTCATTTCAGCACATTTATTTTACCATAAATATATCAGTAAATAAAGCCTTTTGACAAACAATATATAACAAATTTCATACACTAAATTTGTGTATTAATATACTTTTTCAAAAGTTTTAGAATCTAGACATCGCTAAGCTAACGAAAAAATATAAAAATAATCAAACAAAATCACCAAAAACAAGGTGCAAATTTTGTTAAAAAATCACTTTACTTTTAACTTTTACTGTGATATACTCATTATATCTATTAGTAGGTTAAATATCTTAATTAATATTGGAGGAAATCGTTATGAAAAAGCTTATTGCTACTATTTTTGTTGCTATCATGATGCTCGTTGTAGGCACTACTTCTGCTTTTGCTGAACTCAGCCCTACAGCTCCAACTACACCTGAAAAGCCATCATCGGGTTCTACTACTTCCCCACAGACAGGCGATAACGCTGTAGTTTTCGGTTCTCTTGGTATTCTCATGGCAGCTGCTACATCAGTTTTTGCTGTTAAGAAAATTAAAGAATAATATCCCGGCAGAAAGCTCCGCATAGCCGGAGCTTTTTCTTTTATACTTGCTCCTTAAGGAGGTTTGTTATGAACAACACTACTAGCAATGAAAACATAAAGAAGAAAAAAGGGCTTTTGGTAATTCTTATTATTCTCGCTGTTCTTCTTGTCATCACAGCTGCGTTCACCATCTCCAGTTTACTTGGAAAAGACGCCGCACACGACTATGATGATATGACAATCAACATTGAGGATATCAGAGACATCGATTCCAGTGATGAAACCGGTAAGACCATCGAGTATAAAGGTGAATCGTATAATTTCAACGAAGCTGTGACAGGCGTTGTTCTCTTAGGTATTGACGAAGAAGACTCTGAAGAAGTTGATAAAGACCTTGGTGACGGCGGTTACGCTGATGCTATCTACATCGCTGTCGTTGACACTGAGAAAGACAAGGTATCAATCGTGAATGTTAACCGTAACTCAATGGTTGACGTTGACACTTACGATGACAAAGGAAACTTTGTAGATACACAGCAAATGCCGCTTTGTCTTGCTTATGCTTATCTGGACGGCAAGCAGGAAAGCGTGGACAACACTATCGTAAGCTTAGAACGACTCTTCAAAGGTCTCAAATTCAACACATACTTCGCTATGGATCAAGGCGATCTTGTAGAACTCAACGATTCTATCGGCGGTGTTACTCTTGTTCCATCTGTTGATTTTTACTCTGTAAACAAGCAGGCTTTTATCCCTGCGGGAGAAGAGTTCACGCTTTTGGGTGAAGACGCTATTATGTACATTCGTTCAAGAGAATGGGATCAGTCAACTTTGGAACCTAAGTCAAACCGTGTTTCAAGACAGCAACAGTATATGAATGAGTTTTTGTCACAAACATGGGATTCTATCAAAAAAGACCCTGCAACCGTTCCATCGATGTATAACATCATCGCAACAAACTCAACTACAAACGTTGATGCAACCAAATTCAACTACTTCGCTTGTGAAGTTTTGTCCGACCTTGAACATTACAAAGATGTTGATTACTACACACTTTCCGGCGAATTCAAGGAAACAGAAGACGACTACTACGATGAGTATTTTGTCGACCAGGACGAGCTTGTTAAACTTATGGTAGAGTTATTCTACACAAAAGCTGAATAATTAATAATTTTAAAGCCGCGTTTTTGCGGCTTTATTTTTTGTTTAAAAACACAATATACAAGTTTATTCATTTGACATAAACTATACGCAGATGTATAATTACTATGTATTTATGTAAGCAATTATTAAGTGTTAAAAATCTACTTTCGAGGACTATTTATGAAAAAGAAATCAAACAAAATCGTCTTTGTAATTATTTTAATAATAGCTATACTCGCTTTCCTTGTATGCGGTGGCTACCTTGTAAAATACTTTTTCTTTGACTCTTCTGACGATATTCAAAATCTCCATACATCTTCAAGTACACAGTCAGTTTCTGCAACCAATGACGAAACAGCTCCGACAGAAGAAACCCAGCAACCAAAACACAACTATGCAGATAAGACACAAGAGCTTTCATCTAGTGACTTTGTTGATTTTCATGAATTAACGCAAATAAATCCTGATATCTACGCATGGATCTATATTCCTAATACTAACGTTGACTATCCTGTCGCACAAAGTGGCGACAATGAAGATGACAGCTTCTATCTTGACCACAATGTCTATAAAAACTATCAGTTTTCCGGTACTATCTACACCGAAAAGCAGAACTCACGCGACTTTACTGACCCCGTAACCGTTATGTACGGTCACAATATGCTCAACGGCAGTATGTTTGCAACACTACACAGATTCAATGATATCGACTTTTTCAATCAAAACAGAACTATGTTTGTATTCACAAAAGACAAGGTGTACACTTACTTTATTTACTCTGCTTATCAATACGATGACAGACACATATTAAATTCTTTCAATATGGAAGAAATCAACAGTTTCCGCGAGTATTTAGACACTACACTTATGGTTCGTCCTTACTACTGTAATGTCAGAGAAAACATTGAGCTTTCAACACAGGACCGCATCCTTACTTTAAGCACTTGTATGAATGGTGGAGGCAATGTCAGATACTTAGTACAGGGGGTTTTAGTCGATGAGCAAGACGCATAACAACGACTTTGAATTCACAAAAAGCAAAACCCTACATACATCTTCAACTCCCGCTCAGGAAGAACTGGATTCAATCGAATATGTGCTACCCGTCAGCAAAAAAAAGAAAAAGCACAAGGTAAAACACCACAGTATTCCCGATATAAATCAAGAAGCTGAAAACATTGAATACATCTACGCTAAACCCCACAGCAAACGCAAAAAGAGAAGAAATAAAATCAAAAAAGTTCTCATTACAATAACTTGCATAATCCTCGGATTTGTTATCGCCACAGCAGGCACAATCTTCGTTTTTAACGAAATAGGAAAGTCAGCAATGCACGATTACAAAGATATGGAAATTGAGCCTGCTCCTGAAATTGAAAATATCGAGGACGTTCAGAACAGTGGTAAAACTATCACATACAACGGAAGCACTTACGCTTTCAACGATAAGGTAATGACCGTTGTTTTGATGGGTATAGACGATTTTAAATCCGACAATCCCGAAGAAGTAATAGGAACTGCCGGTCAGGCAGATGCAATCTATATCGCTGTTATAAATACACTTGATAACAAAGTATCACTGCTTGGTGTATCCCGTGATACAATGGCTGATGTTTCCGTATACAATATCGACGGAGAGTTCGTTAAGAATAGCAATATGCAAATTTGTCTTTCTTATGCTTACGGTGACGGTAAACACTCAAGCTGTGAAAATACCATCTCCAGTCTTGAGCGACTTTTCTACGGAATGCAGTTTAATACATACTTTTCTTTCAACAAGGAAGCTGTCAGCACTCTGACAGACACTATCGGTGGAGTAACACTCACCTCTGACATAGACTTTGACTCTAAATACTATGGAAGAACTATCCAAAAAGGAGAAACCTTCACTTTGCACGGCGACGATGCCAACCAATACATCAGAGCAAGAGATATCGATGAACTCGACTCGAACAACGATCGTATGGCTCGTCAAAAACAATTTATGACAGCATTCTTTTCGCAGATATGGGGTAGCGTTAAGAGTAATCCTGCACTGGTTGTTGACCTTTACAATACCGTTGATGATTACTCAACAACAAACCTGACCACAGCGAAAATGACTTACCTTGCTACTACAGCTATCTCAGGACTTAACTCATACCAAGACATCGAATTCATCAATGTTCCTGGAACTATACAAAAAGGTGAATACGCCGAGCTGATTGTTGACCAGAACGCACTCATGGAAATCATCTTGGATTTGTTCTACGTAAAAGTAAAGTAAATATTCACCGATATTTCTATATCAAAATACACAACCGCCCCGAGTAGAAAACTCGGGGCGTATTTTTAACTGTTCTAGATTTTCCTGATTTCAGAAATCTGAGGCAATTCGTGGTAAATTTTGACGTATTCGCTAGGCGCACAGCCGTACACACTTTTAAACACTGCGATAAACGACTTAACGCTTGGGAAGCCGTTGGAAAGTGCAGCGTGAGTTTCGCTGTCGCTGTTATTCTGAATATCCAGAAGTGCGTGTTCAAGGCGAACGAGGTTAAGATAATTCTTGAAAGTCTTTCGGGTACTCTGTCTGAAATAACGCGAGAAATATGTAGGAGTAAGTCCAACGTAAGAAGAAATATCGTCCAGACTGATTTTCTCCTTATAGTTTTCCTTGATGAAATTAATCGCTTTCTTAGCGTATTCCAGATCGTCAGTAGGCTCTTTGTCTGTGACATTTTCTTTCTTGACTCTGCACTTTGTAAAAAGCACCATCAGAATCTGGCTCATAGCACAAGAAATCTTCAAATCCGAAAAATCACTTTTATTCTCAAGCTCAAAAACTATAGCTTTCAGAAGCTGAGCAATACGCTGTTTAGCCTGCTCGTTCTTATCAACATCAAGAACATATTTTTCAAAATCAGGGAAATAAACCTTGATATAGTTGTAAGAAAACAACACCACAAGATACTTAACCTTTTCTTCAGGAAATTTGCCGCAGGTCTGGTGAACATCTTCAGAATTGACCAAAACATACTCGCCGTCAGAAATATCCCTGTCGACATTATTCTGCATAGTCCACATTCTGCCTTTGACAATATAGTCTATTTCAAGATTCTTGTGCCAGTGTTTGTTGGTAAAACACTCACAACCAGGTTTTTCGTAGAGTACAACCTTACCCGGCAAATTAGTATCCGCAGTAACAATTTCATACTTACATCGGTAACCGTTTGACATATAATCACCTCGTCTTAGATAGTATAGCACATTTTTATGATATTTGCAAATTTTATCCTGAAAACTGTTATTGAAATGATTTTCGCTTTGGTGTATATTAGTAAATATAACTCGGAGGTAGATATTTTGAAGAAATTTTTATCATCAATCCTTTGCCTGTGTATAGTGTTTTCTTTGTGTTCTTGTTCGCTTTTTGATAACAGCATAGCAAAACACAACAGCGAAGATTTCCTTGTACATTTTATTGATGTGGGGCAGGGCGACTGCATACTACTTGAATCGGAAGACGATTTTGTTTTAATAGATGCAGGTGAAAGCGAATACGGTGCTACTGTGTGCCAATACCTTTTGGATAATAAAGTAAAATCCATTGACTATGTTATAGCCACTCACCCTCATTCTGACCACTGTGGAGGCCTTACTGAGGTTATAGAAACTTTCCCGTGTGAAAACTTCATCACTGTAGAAACTGACCAACAATCGAAAATATGGCTCAATGTGCTTTACGCTGTTAACAATGAAAACGTTAACTATATAGACGCTCAAGTTGGCGACACATACTCATTTGGTAACGCTTCTTTCGAGATTATGGGTCCTTATTCAAAAATCTACGACAACTACAATGACTATTCAGTAATCGTCAAAGCTACATACAAAAGCAACTCTTTCTTATTTACAGGTGATTCTGAAAAAGCAGTTGAAAGTGAAATGCTAGAAAACGGCGCCGATTTAAAAGCAGATGTTCTGAAAGTTTCCCACCACGGCTCTGCAACATCGAGTTCCATTGATTTTTTAGACGCAGTATCTCCCTCATACTCTGTAATCACTTGCGGTATGTACAATGACTACGGTCACCCGCACAGAGAAACAACTGACCATTTAAACCACAAAGGTATAATCACCTATCGCACCGATATAATGGGTACGGTGGTTGCTGTGTCAAACGGAAATGACATACAATTTTTCTATGAAAACGAAGAAGATGTTCCATCTCCAACACGCTTTGACACTTCTAAGCTTTCCTATGTTGGAAACAAAAACACTAAAAAATTTCATCTATCCACCTGTGACGGTGCGACCAGTATGAGTAGTAAAAATAAAGTAAACTTTAAAAACCGTGAGCAGGCCATAGACAACGGCTACTCACCATGTAAAACTTGTAACCCTTAAGCTATGATAAATAATGATGTATGCGTGTGGGACGCGCTGAAAAACAGTCCCTACCCCATTATCCTGTATGGTATGGGTAACGGTGCCGACAAGGTGCTAAGTGAATTTGAAAAACGTAATATAAAATGTAGCGGTGTTATGGCTAGTGACGATTTTGTCAGATACCAGAATTTCAGAGGCTTCACTGTTAAGAAAATGTCTGACTTTGAAGAGGAATTCGGAGAGTTCACAGTGGCATTGTGCTTTGCCTCGTCACTTGAAAATGTTATGGATTATATAAAATCTGTCGCGCAAACGCACCCGCTTCTAGTGCCGAATGTACCCGTTTTCGGTGATGAAATTGTTGACGACGCTTTTATTTCTAAATATAAAAACGAGATTAAATCCGCCTATAAGCTACTCGCAGACGAAAAGTCAAAATCCGTTTTTGAAAACACACTGAGCTTTTTATACAGCGGAAAGCTTGAATATCTCTTACAAGCCGATAGTAATAAGGACGAGGTTTTTACCCAGATTTTGAAGCTTAATGACAGCGAGTCATATCTGGATTTAGGCGCTTATCGTGGTGATACTGTTGACGAATTCTTAAACTACACTAAGGAATACGAAAAAATAGTCGCAGTTGAACCAAATCTCAAAAACCACAAGAAACTTATCGAACACTGCGAAACTCTTCAAAATTTCACCCCAATCAACGCAGGTATCAGCGACAAAGATGGTGTAATGCTTGTGTCAAAAGGCGGTGGCAGACAATCTGTTTTAAATGATAAAAACGGTGTTGAAATCAATACCGTCAGCGTCGACATGCTAAGCGAAAAATTCGGAGAGTTCTCGTACATAAAAGCTGACATTGAGGGTATGGAACATTTGATGATTTGCGGTATGACTGCTACTCTTCTAAAGAAACCTAAACTCAACATCGCGGCTTATCACACGAACTCTGACTTTTTCACTCTTATCAACAAAATACACTCTATAAACCCACAGTACAGGATGTATCTTCGAAAACATCCGTACATTCCTTGCTGGGATTTAAATTTATACTGTATATAAGCAAAAAGCACCTGCCAAAGATTTTTCCTTGGTAGGTGCTTATTTTATGAACATCATAATATTTGCATAAACACAGTAAAGAAGAAGACATACGATAGCTGAATATACAATAATATTCTGCCACAGTTTAAGAGTCTTTTCTCCTGTTTTCACATAGTCTATCCCTAGCTTTACAAAACATACTACCATCGGTAAGAGAAAACAAAACAACACAGGTTGAACTATAAACGCTTCTTTAAAATCGAACTGCAAAAGGGCAACCGCCATACGCGAAGTACCACATCCCGGACACAATAGTCCTGTAACAGCTCGAAACGGACATGGAATACCATAACCCAGTATCCGTACTATGGCGTAATATAGCAAACCGGCCAGGATTATAATACAAATCCCGGCCAGCAGTTTAATCAATCTGTTTTTCTGTTCTTTATTAGCCCTGAACACTCTTGTTGATTGTATCCTGCATTAAGCAGTAGTTAACAATACCAAGACCAAACAAACCTAATACGAGATAGATAATAGGGCTATTGCCACCCTGCATACCGTTGTTAACCTTAATAGTATCAACGTTCTCACCCATCTTGTAGTACCAGAACCAACCGTAAATACCACATGTAACGAGTGTAAGTAAGAATACAACACCACCTGATGTAGCGCCCTGCTTACCTGCAAGTGCGTTAAGCTCATCGTTAAGCTTAATCATCCAGATGATACCGTAAATACCGCAAGTTACGATTGAAAGTAAAATACATACGCCAATTGATCTTTTCATGGTAAAATACCCCCTTTTTTTATTACGGACATTATATACCATATATAGTATTATGTCAATAAAAATAGCACAATCTTTATGCTAATCGTTTCCATTTTTCCTTAGGGGTGAGAGATTTATCAATACGATTGCACACACAACAAGCGCTATTCCTAAATAACCAAACGGAAATGGTACAGTTTCTTTAAACACTATAGCTCCCGTAATAGTTGCCACAACAGGCTCAATTGATGCAACTATCGAAGCGGTGCTGGGTTTAACATATTTAAGTCCTACAGTATATGTAACATATGGAAGCACACACGACAGTACAGCAAACAGTACGCAGAACAAAAAGTCGTTCACACTACTACTCATAAGACTAACGACAGGTTTCACATCTATAATCAGCAGTGATGAAACACCTGCAAAAATGAAAGTGTATAGTGTGATAGTAAGCGGACTATAACCCTTGTCAAGCGCAAGTCGTGAGAATATCGAATAGAGTGCGTAACATATTCCAGACAGCACCCCGAAAATTATGGCAAGCGTGTTGATACTTTCGCCTATATCAAACACACCCGTAACGAACAGGCACCCTAAAAACGCGAGTATCAACGACACTGTTTTGATAATCGTCAGCTTTTCCTTAAACAATATCACCGAAAATATCATAACAAAAATCGGTGCAGTATAAAGCAGAATCGATGCTACAGACAAAGAGCTTAACTCAATCGCCTTGAAATAACAGAACGAGAAAAGTGCAACACTCAGTACTCCAGACCCTAAAAAGCACCATAAATCCTTAAACCTTATCTTGAACAGCTTTCTATTAAATATGAGCGCAAAAACCGCAAACAGTATAGCAGATACCGTCATTCTGATAGACACAATCTGCATCGAAGATAGCCCTTGTGACTGAAGAGAGCGGACGAAGTATCCTATCATACCCCATAACGTTCCCGCAATCACAACAAGTAAAACAGCAAATTTCTTCATCATTATCCTTCTAACATCAGTTTCATAAAAGCACACGCAGGCGCCATATCATAAAGCGGTTTTACCCCTTTATCAAGCACACTGCTCATCGAGTAGTAGTTAGCTTTACCGCTTTTAAGACCGCATATATATAGCGGTACATTCTCGCTTTTACACTTTTCAATAAGAACAGAAATATCCCTACCCTTATCTTCGCTTATGCTAACCGACCCTGCGTGATATGTGCGATGAAGAACTGCATCTAAACCACTCACATCAATACGGCTATAATCTAAATCAGGATACGGCATAACCTGAAGTATTCTCTTAGAAAATGCAAGGTCTGCTTTATCTACATCTATAGTATAAAGCTTTGTCTCTCTCTTTTCTATGACTTTGAATTCACTATCTTTATACGTTGCGAAAGCTCCATCTAAAGAGTAAAAATCATCGCTTAAAGTATCACTTTCGAAAAGGTGCTGAGCGTAGTGAATATAGGTCACTCCGTCAGCGTTTCTGTACGGCACAAAAACTCCATTTACCCCACGTTTTATAATTTCAACGCCCGCGATGAAATTATCCATACCATTTGAGCTTTCGTCCTGAAGCGACTTATCAGCAGCAACAACACAAACAGGCTTTTTAATATTAGAAAACAATAGTCCTAAAAGTGCTGAAGTATAAGCGAGTGTATCCGAGCCGTGAGTAACAATAACTCCATCGTAATTTGAAAAGTCGATTTTTCGAAACTCTTCTACAATAGTTTTAAAATCCGAAAGCTTAATATTTTCACTTAATATATTAATCGGAGACAGAACATCAAAATGAGTTTCTTTATCAATTTCGGCATATTTGTTAAGCACCAAAAGCTTACCCTGAGGTTTAACATCAATAACACCATCATCGATAACACTAGCGATAGTCCCGCCTGTTGTAAAAAGTAAAATTTTCATAAAATCACCGCTACTAGTTTACCACAATCAAGGTAGTAATACAACTTAACAAAATAAAAAAACAGAGGGTATTTCTACCCTCTGCACTATGAAAAACAACTAATTATTTCTTAGCTAGCTCTTCCTTAACAACATTTGCGATACTATCAGCTGTGAAGCCGAAGATTTCAAGAAGCTCTTTAGCAGGACCTGAGTAACCGAAGCAATCATTAACGCCAATTCTTCTTACAGGAACAGGACATTCAGAAGATGTAACTTCGCAAACCGCATCAGCAAGACCACCGATTACGTTATGCTCTTCAATAGTGATAATTCTGCCTGTTTCCTTAGCAGCCTTAATAATGATATCACGGTCAATCGGCTTTATGGTGTGAATATTGATAAGGCGAACGTTGATGCCCTCTTTTTCTAAATTCTCAGCCGCTTTTCTAGCTTCGTTTACAGGAAGACCTGTAGCAATAACAGTAATATCGTCACCCTCGTGTAAAGTAATACCCTTACCGAGTTCAAATGTGTAATTATCAGGATCGTTGAAGGAGTCAATAGCAAGTCTGCCTAAACGGATATAAACAGGACCGTTATGCTCAATAGCAGCCTTAGTAGCCTCAATCATTTCATAGTGATCAGCAGGATTAAGAATAGTCATACCAGGAAGAGTACGCATAATGCCGATATCCTCTAAGCACTGGTGTGTAGCACCGTCCTCACCTGTTGAAATACCCGCGTGCGAGCCGGCGATTTTAACGTTAAGCTCAGGATATGCAACAGAGTTTCTGATCTGCTCAAAAGCTCTGCCTGTAGCAAACATAGCGAAAGATGCAGCAACAGGAATCTTACCACAAGAAGCAAGACCGGCAGCAACACCAATCATATTACCCTCAGCGATACCGCAGTTACGAAATCTCTCAGGAAAGCTCTTCTGGAAAATTGAAGTCTTAGTAGCTGCAGCAAGGTCAGCATCAAGAACAACGATGTTTTCGTTAGTTTTAGCAAGCTCACACAAAGCCTCACCGAAACTCTCTCTGGTTGCTTTAGTAACAATCTGTGCCATAGCTTAGCCCTCCAATTCCTTAATCTGAGCGTCAAGCTCTTTGATAGCGATTTCAAATTCATCAGCGTTAGTAGCCTTACCGTGCCAGCCTACTTCGTTCTCCATAAATGAAACGCCCTTACCTTTTATTGTCTTAGCAATAATAGCTGTAGGCATACCTTTTGTCTGTCTTGCATTGTTAAGTGCAGCTTCGATTTCATCGAAGTTGTGACCATCAATAGTGAGAACATTAAAGCCGAAGCTTTCGAATTTCTTATCGATAGGTTCAACACCACCAACCTGAGCGGTAGTACCGTCAATCTGAAGACCGTTCCAGTCAACAAATACAACGAGGTTGTCAAGACCCTTGTGAGCAGCAAACATAGCAGCTTCCCAAACCTGACCTTCTTCGCACTCGCCATCGCCTAGTACGGTGTAAACTCTGTAGTCTTTATTATCAATCTTAGCGCAAAGTGCCATACCGCAAGCAGCAGAAATACCCTGACCAAGTGAGCCTGTACTCATATCGATACCAGGAGTACCTTTCATATCAGGGTGACCCTGAAGCATAGCACCAACGTGTCTGAGCTTTTCGAGTTCTTCCATTGGGAAAAAGCCCTTTAAAGCAAGCACAGCGTAAAGGCTAGGACAGCAGTGACCCTTACTTAGTACAAAACGGTCTCTGTCAGCCCATTGTGGATTCTTAGGGTCCACGTTCATCTCTTTAAAGTAGAGATAAGTGAAAATGTCAGCAGCTGATAAAGAACCGCCCGGGTGTCCTGATTTTGCGTTAAAGGTACCAATAATAGCACCTTTTCTTGCCTTAGCGGCAAGAAGTCTCATCTGATTTGTGTCAGTTGAATTCATCGTTTGACCTCCTCGAAGATAACGTATACTTAGTTCACGCTAATTCTAACACACAAATTTCGACCTATTTTTCATTTAAGAAAATAAACCCAAAAAATAAAGTTTAAATAATATTGAAATAATGCACTAAAAATTGTATAATTATACAAATTGCGAAAGGAAAGTTTGAAATGCTTCTTACCATAGATGTCGGAAACACTAACATCAAGCTCGGTATTTACGATGGTGACGAGCTTCACAGAATTATCAAAATTTCAACAGACAGCCACAAAACTGCGGACGAAATCGCAGTCGATCTGTATACACTGCTTCAGGTTTATTCTGTCGATGCTTATGCTATTGACGGATGTATTATTTGCTCGGTTGTTCCTCGTATTACAAATCGACTCAAAGCCGCTGTAAAAAGCGTCACAGGAGTTGATGCACTGATTGTCGGCCCCGGAATTAAGACAGGCGTCAACATCTGTATCGACGACCCTGCTACTTTAGGTGCTGACCTTGTTGTTGCTTGTGCTGCTGCACAGTCTATGTTTTCTATTCCGTGTATTGTTATTTCTATGGGTACAGCTACCGCAATGTTTGCTATTGACGAAAACAAAAGAATGCTCGGTGGCACAATCGCTCCCGGTGTGTCCATATCTTTAGATGCTCTCACCTCTCACGGTGCGCTTCTTCCAGCCATTTCGCTAACCGCACCGAAAAACGTCATCGGCAAAAACACTGACGATTCTATCCGTGCGGGTGTGGTACTCGGTACTGCGTGTATGATTGACGGTATGATTAATAAAATCGAAGAAGAAATCGGACAAAAATGCTCCGTTGTCGCAACCGGTGGCATCGCACCTATGATAGTAAACAGTTGCACCCACGACATCATTTTAAAAGACGACCTCATTCTCGAGGGCTTACGCATTATTTACGAAAAGAATTCATAATTTTAATATACAATTTAATATCACACGTTTGAAAATTTTTATTTGTCAAAATTTGCGCTTCATCTTAATTTTAAGAGAGGCAGCAGGAGGTAATATAAATGATTAAAACAAAAGAAAAAACACTAAGGTTAGTAAGTCTTGGTATCTTAAGTGCAATAATAATTGTGCTTCAGGTTATTTCCACTTACTTTCCAACAAAACCATTCGCTATTACACTTTCTTTAATTCCGATTATTATCGGCGCCGCTTTATTCGACGAAAAGGCAGGAGCGTTCTTAGGCGGAGTTTTCAGCGCTGTTGTAATAGTAATGTGTGTTATCGGAGCCGATGTAGGCGGTGCTATGGTATGGAACGCTAACCCTTTCCTTTGTGTACTTGTATGTATGCTAAAAGGTGTTTGTGCGGGTTATGTCAGCGGTCTTTTATATCGCTTAATCTCTAAAAAGAATTCCGTAGTCGCTACCATCGTCGCAGGACTTTCAGCTCCTATCGTAAATACAGGTATATTTATTATAGGTCTTGTGCTGTTTTTCAGACCTATTCTTCAGCAGTGGGCTGGCGGTAGTGATGTTCTCTACTACGTTCTTTTCGGCTTACTCGGAGTAAACTTCCTTGTTGAAATCGGCGTGAATATGGTTTTAAGCCCTGTTATTATCAAAATCTTGCAGGCTATTCAGAAAAGCAGATAAACACTCGTTATTTTTGGAGGATTTTATGAACGAAATCAATGCTCTTTCTTTAGAAAAAACACCATTTGAAATGATAGGCAAAGACTGGATGTTACTTTGTGCAGGGGATAAAAACAAATACAATACAATGACCGCTTCCTGGGGTGGACTCGGTGTGCTTTGGAACAAAAACGTTGTTTTTGCATTTGTTCGTCCTCAACGTTTCACATTTGAGTTTATGAACGACAGCGAGTATTTTTCCTGTGCATTTTTCGGTGAAGAATACAGAAAAGCTCTTTCTTACTGCGGAAAATATAGTGGCAGAGATGTTGATAAAGCCAAAGAATGTAACCTCACCCCAAACTTTACTGAAAACGCTCCATTCTTTGACGAAGCAGAAACTGTTATCATCTGCAAAAAGCTCTATGTCCAGCAGATGAACGAGGATTCTGTTATCGATGAATCTATCAAAGCAAACTATAACGGCGATGACTACCATCACGTTTTCGTGGGCGAAATCGTAAAAATCCTCAAGAAATAATGCAACAAACAAGGCACAGTGTGTAACTTTTCACCCTGTGCCTTTTCTAATAAACTATTTAACAACGATAGCCTGCATCTCAAGCTTTTGGTATTTGTCACGCGAAGTTTCTTTTTCAAAAACCGAAACCTCTCCTGCTACAGAATCAGCAAAATAGTAGTTTTTTTCATCGTAACCGATAAGCACCAAGCAGTGTTCATTCTGAAGCCACTGCTCTGTATCTCCTATCTTTGCATCTGAAACCTCTTCGTCTACATAATTCACCGACCAGTATCTTTTGACGTATGGCTCTTGCATATTCGTAGTAGCCCACACCATAACTGGAATATTGTTCGCGATATAGTCCTCACAGAGTGTATCAAGTTCAACACCCTTTAGCGCTGTAGCAGTCATTTTCGAACCTTTATCCTTGAGCATCTTGTTCATAAACTTTGCCATAGCAGGTGAGTTAACACCATAACCCCACTCTATTTCACCGGCATACGCAGAGTCCATATCAGGACCATACCAATCATCTTCATAACCGAAAACTGTTTTTTCAACAAGATAGTTTTCTGCGAATTCAAACTCGTCCATATCTATACCGAGCGACTGCAAAAGCATAGTACACGCATAGGTCTCACAACCTGCGTTAAGAGGACTTTCTTGCTTTAATACAGGAACGCCTTCTATCATATAAGAAGTTGGCACTGCACTTGGCTCTTCAACAGGCTTTTTCTCCTCCTGATTTTCTACTTCGTCTTTACCTATAAAAAATGTTGAGAACAGCAAAACTATAACCAGCACACAAGCACCGATTAAAAGAGTTTTTTTATTAAAGTATTTCATAATAAACCCCTTAAACACTATTCAACTAAATCCTAGCATATTAACTATTTTATTTCAATATTTATCAAAAACTTACCCCAGAATAATCCTGATTTCACAACGAAAACATTCACTTTTTCATAAATCTTATAAAAACTTCCTCAATCCACTCGATATGTTATCATATATTGCCTATTGAAAAGCACCCTAAAGTTTGTTAAAATATTAACAGACAAAGATGAGGAGCATATCAAAATTTTTGTCACTTAACTAAACATATAATTTCTTTATCTATGGAGGATATAATGGAGAATAAGAAATACGACATTATCGACTCGGTTGAAAAGCTCGAAGACGCTATCAAACGAATCAGAAAACAACAACAGATTTTTGCAACATTCACACAAGAGCAGGTAGATAAGATTTTCCTTGCTGCTGCATCTGCCGCTAACAAGGCAAGAATCCCGCTTGCTAAAATGGCTGTTGAAGAAACAGGCATGGGCGTTGTTGAAGACAAGGTTATCAAGAACAACTACGCTTCTGAGTACATCTACAACGCATACAAGGACACTAAGACTTGCGGTGTTATCGAAGAGGACAAGGCGTTCGGTACAACAAAGATTGCTGAGCCAATCGGCGTTATCGCTGCCGTTATCCCTACAACTAACCCAACATCAACTGCAATCTTTAAGTGCTTATTAGCTCTTAAAACAAGAAACGCAATCATCATCTCACCTCACCCACGTGCAAAGAACAGCACTATCGCTGCTGCAAAGCTTGTACTCGAAGCCGCAGTACAGGCAGGTGCACCAGAGGGTATCATCGACTGGATTGACGTTCCATCTTTAGATATGACAAACACAGTTATGAAAGAGGCTGACATAATCCTCGCTACCGGTGGCCCTGGTATGGTAAAAGCTGCGTACTCTAGCGGCAAGCCGGCTCTCGGCGTTGGTGCAGGTAACACACCAGCAATTATCGACAGCTCAGCAGATATTCTCTTAGCTGTTAACTCTATCATTCACTCAAAGACATTTGATAACGGTATGATTTGTGCATCTGAACAGTCAGTTATCATTATGGAAGATATCTACGAGGCTGTTAAAGCTGAGTTTGCAACAAGAGGTTGCTACTTCCTCAAGGGCGACGAGCTCGATAAGGTAAGAAAGACTATCATCATCAATGGCGCTCTTAATGCTAAAATCGTTGGTCAGCCTGCCGCAAAAATCGCTGAGCTTTCAGGCGTAACAGTTCCAGAGGGCACAAAAATCCTCATCGGTGAAGTTGAGTCTGTTGAAATCAGTGAAGAATTCGCTCACGAAAAGCTCTCCCCAGTTCTTGCTATGTACAAGGCAGTTGACTTTGAAGACGCACTCAAAAAAGCTGAACAACTTGTTGCTGACGGCGG
>JAFTYK010000044.1 GCA_017464765.1 Ruminococcus sp. | reverse complement strand
CGACAATACGCTCGTAACTTTAGCGTCAGGCGAAAAACGAAACGGAAATCTTATGTACACAATCCGTCCGATAGAAGATGCGATAAAATACTTCCACGACAGCCAGATGTCACGGCTAGATTCAAACTTTAAGCACGGACGATGAGGGATGCACAAAGTGCCAAACGAGATTGCAGGAATAAGCGTGGGTGTCGTAAACGAACCCCTCGCACTCACATCGGACGGCAAAGCCGACCGTTAAGCGGTTTTTGAGCTGACACCGTAAGGTGTCAAAAATCACGGGTTTTGAAGCTCATGGTGTCGTTGACAGAACTTGTGCGAATGTTGAGCCATTTTTGAGGGTGTCGTAGAGCTGTTTTAAGCAGTTTTTAAGAAAATCAAAAAATGAACCGCAGTAACCAAAGATATAAACTTTGTCTGGATATTGTAAAAGTGTTGTGGTATGTTGTTGTGCTGAAAGGAGATGAATGTTATGGCAAAACGCAGACCTTCGGGTGACGGTATGGTAAGACTAAAAAAGAAAGGTCAGTGGGAGGGCAGAATAGTTGTCGGTCACAAAGATGACAGCACTCCAATATATCGTTATGTCTATGGCAAAACTCAAAAAGAGTGTCTTTCAAAACTCCACGCAATGATTGAACAGTATCGTGATGTTGAACTCACAGAGCAAAGTAATATTACACTTTCCGAATGGCTCGATAAGTGGCTGAACGATTATATGAAGTTCACCGTGCGAGAGAGTACGTGGCGTAGTTACAAAACCTATATCGAAAATCACATCAAGCCGAATCTTGGCGACAAACAAATTGCGTTTATCACAACTGCCGACGTTCAGAAAATGTATAACTACCTAAAAGAGTTTGGTCGAAAAGAAGAGCACCCTGTACACGGAAAGAAACTCGCTGACAGCACGGTGAGGAGTGTGCATATGCTTCTGCACGAAGCGATGGACGTAGCAGTCAGAGAACATTTGATTTTGAAAAACCCGACAAACGGCACAACCATTCCAAAATGCAACTATCCGCCAAAGCAAATCTTAACTGATGCACAGCTTAAAAAGTTTATGCAAGTCATCGACAAGGACGAGCTGTGGCGTGACTTCTTTTACACCGAGCTTACCACAGGACTAAGACGAGGTGAAATCTGCGGACTAAGGTGGGAAGACTTTGATGAAGCTAATGGTAGACTGAAAGTTGCACGAACTGTTCAAAAACAAAATGGTGAGCTGACTTGGGGTGATACGAAAACTGAAACAGGCACACGAACAATTCAGTTACCACCGAGCACAGCTAAACGTTTGAGTGATAGACACAAAAACGTAGTAGGTGAATGGATATTCCCGAATCTCTATAAACCAGAACTACCAATCAATCCGAATACCGCATACAAGCGTATGAAAGAGTTGCTGAAAATCGCAGAGCTACCGTCAATCAGATTCCACGACCTGCGACATACATTCGCAACCCACGCTCTCACAAGCGGTGTCGATGCAAAAACTCTCTCACGAATACTCGGTCACACTAACGCATCATTCACACTCGACACATACACGCACGTCACAACGGATATGCAAAAGCGAGCTTCAAACATCGTCGGTGGGTTTGTGAACAACCTAATCATAAAGGACGGTGAGTGAGATGGCTAACAGACGTAAAAACGGTGCAGGAACTCTACGCAAAAGAGCAGACGGCAGATGGGAAGCAAGAGTAGTTGTCGGCTACGATGAAAATGGTTATCCAAAGACAAAGAATGTTACATCAAAAAGCAAAGCCGAGTGTCAGCGAAAGCTAAATGAACTCAAAGAGCAGTTCGAGTCAGCAAGTAATAAGTGTAAATCGGAAATGTCATTTAGTGATTGGCTCAACTTCTGGTTTGAGAATTACTCTAAACCTGCCCTGCGAGAGTCAACAAAAGATTTTTATCGCAACCTTATCTACAACTACATTATACCTGAGATTGGAAACGTTCAGCTTGATAAACTGAAAAGCTCTGACTTGCAACAGTTTTATTCAAAGCTCAAAACGAGTGGTCGTAAAACTCGCACAGAACTATTCGGTGAAGGCTTGTCCGACAGAATGGTACGCTCGTGCCATACAACATTAAAGTCTGCACTTCATAAAGCTGTGGACGAAGGTTTGATACGCTCAAACCCTGCGATAGGGTGCAAGCTCCCACCTAAGAAAGCAAAAGAAATGCAAGTGCTGACGAATGAAGAAATTCAGCGATTTCTTATCCAAGCGAAAGAAGACGGATTCTACGAATTCTTCTTGCTAGAACTAGCTACGGGTATGCGTAGAGGTGAGATACTCGGTCTGCAGTGGACTGACCTGAACTTCAAAACGGGTGAGCTACACATCACTAGACAAGCAAGTGTAGTAAACGGCAAGCTGAACATCTCTGTACCAAAAACAAAAACTTCCGACAGAATCATTATCCTGCCGAAAGTTTTACTAGATATGCTAAGCGAGTATAAAAAGAGTGTGAATTCAAAGTGGCTGTTTCCATCACCTAAAAATGACGATGTGCCACGCAACCCTGTGAGTATGGGTAAGTCGCTCAAGAAGATATTAGAGAGAGCTGAGTGTAAGAACATCCGCTTTCACGATTTGCGACATACCTTTGCTACGATGGCACTCGAAAACGGAATGGACGTCAAAACGCTGTCAGCGATGATAGGTCACGTGTCAGCTGCAACCACGCTTGATGTGTACAGCCACCTGACGGATAAAATGCAAATTCAAGCGTCAATCAACATCGACCGAAAAATCGGCGGTACAGACGCAAAAATGCCAGAGGAGAAAACACCCGACCAAGATACTGAAAAGCCACCACAACCAAAATTTGAGCCAAAGAAAGGAAAGATTCGAAAGAGTGGTACAGGCTGTATCTATCAAGTCAGCGAAAACGTGTGGGAGGGTAGCTACTCTCCAAGACTTCCAAACGGCAAACGCAAGAAATTCAATATATATGCTCCCACAAAAGAGGAGTGTGAAGTAAAACTCAAAGAACTGATAGAAAACGTAAAAGCCCAGATTAAAGCTGAGAAAGAAAAACAAGGGTGACTCATAAGAGCCACCCTCTCCATTTTAGTATTTCTGTCTATAAATTGCGAATACTAATGAAATTATGTAACTATGGAGGAACAATGCGTAACAAAGGTTATTTTCAAGGCTGGTATTTCAAGTGCTCTAACGGTGATAAAACTATTGCGTTCATTCCTGCGTATCATCGCAGTAAAAACATAACGTCTGCATCCTTACAGGTAATTACAGATGACGAAGTTCACAATATCCCGTTTCAAAAACTCAGGTACACTACAAAACCGTTATCCGTTAAAATAGGGGATTGTGTATTCTCTGAAGAAGGGATTGCATTGAATTTCCAAAGTAGCGGTTGCAAACTGGAAGGTCAGCTTCGCTTTCAATCACTTTCACCTATTGCATATGACATTATGGGACCGTTCGCACTTGTTCCGTTTATGCAATGCAGACACAGTGTTTGCAGTATGTCGCACAGAGTTGATGGGCATATCACAGTGAACGATAAGTCGTTTGTTTTTGATAACGGTATTGGCTACATCGAGGGTGACAGAGGTTATTCTTTTCCACAACGATATATCTGGACACAATGCTGTTTTGAAAATGGATCATTGATGTTATCTGTAGCGGACATCCCTGTGCTTGACTTTCATTTCACGGGTATCATCGGTGTAGTTTTGCTGAATGGCAGAGAACATCGTATTGCTACTTATCTTGGAGCAAAAGTTAAACGAATCGGAGAAAATACAGTAACCGTGAAACAAGGGGAGTACGAGTTAACTGCAGAATTACTGAATAAGAACGCACACCCGCTTTTCGCACCAATAAACGGTGATATGAACAGAACCATTCACGAAAGTGCATCCTGCAAAGCACATTATCGCTTTTTATATAAGAATGAAGTACTGTGTGATTTCGTCAGCGAAAAAGCTAGTTTTGAATTTGAATGTTTTGATAGAGATACAATTTGAAAACCGATTCAAATTAGTAGGCGACTCTCAAATGATAAACGTAATATATGCAACACTTGTGCTTCCAAAAAAGTAGTAGGTGAAGTGAAACCAATAAGGTAGCATTATGTGTAAAAGAGTATATTTGTAGTAGTACAGAATCATTAAGATATAGTAGAGTTTTACTTGATAGTAGTAGAAATAATAGTTATAATTATATTAACTATTATTAGGAGATGCATATATATGAAGCAAACAATTAAGAATCCACATAAAGTGCCACATATTAAATATATCTTATTAATAATTCTTTTTTTTGCTACGCTTAGTATTTCTTTGGCGATAACTGGTTGTGAAAAACAATTTTGGGTGGTGTTTAGTGATGTAATTAAGAATCTATCTTACGGATGTGTTGCATCAACATTGGTTGCATGGTTCATCGATTGTGCTAGTGTAAGAAGTATGAATAAGAAGGCTAATGGTTTGTATGAGGCTGTTTACCTTGATTTGAAGTTTCAAATCGCCAAATTTATTAGCTCTTGGTCAGAGTTGTGCGCAGTTGCTTTTAAAGATGAAGATTATTACGAAGAAAAGAAAACTTGGACAGAATGGTATAAGGTTTCGAAAGAGAATTTTTGTAAACTGGACCCTGATAGACAGGTGGAACTCTTTATTTTCTTTCACTCAGAAATTGAATATATTGAGAAAAAAGTGAGCGAATCTATTGAAGAGATTTATAAACAGAAATATTTGCTAACTATAAATGATTTGTTAAATAATAAATTAAAAAGTATATTAACCGATTTTAAGTTTGAGTTTTATGCACTACATTTGGATCTTTCTCACAAGGATGATATAAAAAGGTTTTGGGAACATATGGATGCAATAACTAGTGATTTAGAGAAATATATAAATAATTGGGAGGACATTAGTTACTACAATAAGATTCTTTGGAAACCATACGATTTAGATGAAAATAGCATAGAAACCTATAAAGCAATGCTCATACATAATGGGTGCAGCGAAAGCAAAATGAACAAAATTTTTGGAAAACTTAATTGTAAGAAAAGACCTGATTCACTTTGATTAGATAGTCAGACCTATTGTTTGATATAAATCATTTTATCAATTATAATGAGCGATGAAATGTACGTTAGTATAATCTAATATTAGAACTTGCTGGGAGTACTACTATGATACATAAAATGAATTTATGGCATGATCCTTTCGAAAAGATTAAAGCCGGAACGAAAACAATTGAAATGCGATTGTATGACGAAAAGCGTTCGAAAATAGCTGTTGGTGATGTTATTGTTTTTACAGACGCCAGTAACGGAGAACAACTGGAATGTTCAGTGTTAAATCTGTATAGATACGCTAATTTCGAAGAAATGTATCAAAAACACGACAAGGTATCAATTGGATACAAAAGTGATGAGTTAGCACTTCCTTCGGATATGCTAGAATACTACTCTGAAGAACAGATTATAAAATATGGCGTTGTTGGTATTGAAATAAGGGTCCTATAAATTCGGAATTTTAGGAGAGTTAATATGTCGGATTATATTATGGACTTAAGAAAAGAAGTCGGTCACAGACCATTACTCCAAGTTGGTGCAAGTGTTATTGTTGAAGATGAACTTGGTCGTATATTACTGCAACTTAGAAAAGATAACCAGTGTTGGGGTTATGCCGGTGGCTCTGTTGAGCTTGACGAAGTAGTTGAAGAAGCAGCTAAGAGAGAACTGTTTGAAGAAACAGGTTTGATTGCAGAAGAATTAGAGATGTTCGGAGTTTTCTCGGGTAAAGATATGCACTATGTTTATCCGAATGGTGACGAGGTTTCTAATGTCGATATAGTGTATCTTTGTAAAAAGTATTCAGGTACATTAAAGTGCCAGGAGACGGAAGTTGAACAGCTGAAGTTCTTTGAAGTAGACAACCTCCCAAAGGATATATCATATCCAAACATAATACCTATAGATAAGTGGATACAGACAAAAAGACAAATACCGCAAGAAAAAATCTGACCCACAGTAAACAAAGATAACGATGAAGCAACAGCGTGTTGCTTGTGGAAGAGAACGGAAATAGATATAATGAATACGAAGTAATAGAAAGCGGTGATATGATGGAAACAAAAGATATTATTCTTGAGCTTAGAACGAAAAATGGACTATCGCAGGAAGAGCTTGCTGAAAAGGTGTTTGTCACCCGTCAGGCAGTTTCTCGTTGGGAGAATGGTGAAACAACTCCGAATACGGAAACTTTAAAATTATTATCTAAGTTGTTTGACGTTTCAATCAATACTCTTCTTGGATCACCGAGAAAGCTTATTTGCCAATGTTGTGGTATGCCTCTGGAGGATTCTAATACAAGCCGAGAAACAGATGGCTTATTTAATGAGGAATACTGTAAATGGTGCTATGCTGACGGCGAATATATGTATCACGATATGGATGATTTAATTGAGGTCTGTGTAAAAAACATGGCAAGTGAACAGTTCCCTTCTGAACAAGTGCGCTCATATATGGAAGATATGCTTCCAAAACTCGATTATTGGAAGAATTATAAATACCTTGCTGGTGCAGAGAAGTTTGAGGAGTTTAAACAACAGCTTATCAACGAGATTAACGATTTGCATATCGAAGGCATGCCAAAGGTAGAAAAACTAAATGCTCTTGTGGGCGGATATATTAACCTTGAGTATAATCTGCCAAATGGACAAACTGTAAAGTTTCTCGATGATAATGCAACTTACCTTGGAAATCAGCTTGAATGTGAATTTGGCGGTGACAGATGTTTTGGTATTGCTGCGAATATGGACTTTCTGCTTGTTTGTACCTACGAAGCAAATGGGGAGAATCCTGAACTTGTAATTTATAAGAAACGATAAAAAGATAGCCAATGAGAAAAATAAATCTCATCGGCTTTTTCATTTCTTATGAAATATTTTATTTATAAAATTTTTAAATTTATTAGAAGGTTATTTTATATTTTGAAAAACACTCAAAATAATTATGAAAAAACCTTTCAAAAAATACTGTAAAAATTCTGGAAGTGGGACAAACTGTGGTCGTGGCTGTTTTTTACGCTAATATGCGGTGTGTGTTTTTTAGTGAAAATTGAGAGATTTCTAAAACAAAAAATGCCCGAAAATGGCTTAGATAAGCCGTTTTTGGGCAAACAAAAAACCGACCTTTATAGGTCGGTTTGTGGTCGAGGTGACAGGACTTGAACCTGCGGCATCCTGGTCCCAAACCAGGCACTCTACCAAACTGAGTTACACCTCGAAAGTGTGTCTTTACTGACAGCTTTGTCATTATAACCGATAAATTTTTATTTGTCAACCCCAAAATTACACTCTTTTCTACTTGTATTCTGTAAAATTTGCGATTATAATGTAGAATGTATAGTTATAATGCAAAAATTTGTGCTGTTTGGAGAGAACACGTATATGCGCAAAGTGGTTTTTAAATCAATTTTTTCTTTTCTATTATGCTTAGCTGTGATTTTTAGCTGTAGCGTGAGTGTATTTGCACTTGATGATAAATATACTATCGATGAGCTGAACATGTCGATTAAGATTCCGAAAGAGTACACGGTTATTACTCGTACACTTGAGCGTGATGATGAGGCTTTCTCAGAATTATCTCTTGATTATGATGAAACGATGACAGCTTTTTCTGCTGCTCATATTTATCTTCAGGCTGTGAGTGGCGATGATATTTTGAAGGTTACGCTTACTAAGACTGCTGATGAGAACAGTAAGGCAATTTATAATTATTCGCAGCTTAGCAAATCTGAGCGCGATAAAGTTCTTGAGGCGTTTTTAAGTAGTGGCAATTATACCTCCGGTGTTGAGATAAAACACAATGGTAATATTTACTTTGATCTGTCGCTTACAAAACAGACTCAAGGTTCACCAATTTACTGTTATCAGTGTCACACTGTTATTAATGGTATGAACATTAACCTGACACTCCAGAAAGATTCTGAGGAGCTTACTGCTGACGAAATCAGAGTTGTAACGGATATGGCGAACACTATTAGCTTTGATATCGTAAAAAACGGTTCAGGTCCTGCTTTTGAGTGGTGGCGATTCATTTTGTGGATTGTAATCTTAGTAGTTATCGGTTTTTTGGCTAAGTATTTGTATGCACAGTATAACGAGCGTTTTAAGAAAAAGCCCCTTCCTAAAAAGGAGAGAAAACCTGCTTTAGAAGATGGTAAGTCACACGAGGATATTCTTCTTCAGTCTAAGTCTGAGTACAAAGAGGAAAAGGGCAATCTTCATAAGCTGTTAAGTGAACTCGGTATTGATGATAACGAGGACGAATATAGCTTTGATGAGCTTTTAGGCTACGATACAACAGATTACCACGACAGAGCAAATACAGATTTTGATGATTTTGATATCAACGTTAAGAGTAAGGATAAAAACAGTGGTGTGTCTTATTTTGAAGACGATGGTGTTGGAATCAATAAAAATGGAGATTACTTCGAAGACTTTTTCAGCGATGAAAACGATGATGATTTCGCTCAAGAAGATGATATTCCAGACGAGGAGTCTGCTATAAACAAAGCGTTTAAGCGTTTCGGATATTTCAGAAAGAATCTTTCAGCAGAACTCAAAAAACATAAGAATAAAAGAAAATAAATTGCATATATTACAACTTTTTTACAAATTAACTAAAAATTTTTAAAATTCTTATTAAATTTGTATATCTGGATATCCACTACGTTATTGAATTAACAATGTTTTTGGAATATAATAAAATGTGAAAAATATCAGTAGTATATACTACTATATGTAAGGAGATATAAAAATGAGTAGAGTTTACAATTTTTCAGCTGGTCCATCTATGCTTCCTGAAGCAGTCCTCAAAAAGGCTGCTGATGAAATGCTCGATTATCAGGGCAGCGGTCAGTCCGTAATGGAAATGTCCCACAGAAGCAAAGTTTATGATGGTATCATCAAAGAGGCTGAGGCACTTTTAAGAGAGGTTATGAACATTCCTGATAACTACAAGGTTTTATTCCTTCAGGGCGGTGCTTCTTCACAGTTTGCTATGGTTCCATTAAACCTCTTGAACAAAAGCAAGAAGGCTGACTATGTTATCACAGGTCAGTGGGCTAAAAAAGCTTTCAAAGAGGCTCAGAAATACGGCGATGTTAAAGCTGTAGCTTCTTCAGAGGATAAGACTTTCTCTTACATTCCAAAGCTTGATAAGGCAGATTTTACACCTGATGCAGATTACTTCTACATCTGTGTGAACAACACAATTTACGGTACACTTTACCACGAGCTTCCTGATACAGGTAACGTTCCACTTATCGGTGATATCTCATCTTGTGTACTTTCAGAGCCTATCGACGTTTCTAAGTTCGGTATTCTTTTAGCAGGCGCTCAGAAGAACATGGGTCCAGCAGGTGTAACAGTTGTTATCATTCGTGAGGATCTCATCGGCAACGCTATGGATATCACTCCTACAATGTTCGATTACAAGACACACGCTGACAACGATTCTATGTTCAACACACCACCATGTTACACAATCTATATGGTTAAGCTCGTACTCGAGTGGATTAAGAATGAGGTTGGCGGTCTTGAGAAGATGAAGGAATTAAACGAAAAGAAAGCTAAGCTTCTTTACGATTTCCTCGACAACTCAAAGCTCTTCAAGGGTACAGTAGTTCCTGAAGATCGTTCACTCATGAACGTACCATTCGTTACAGGCGACGCTGAACTCGACGCTAAGTTCGTCAAAGAGTCAACAGAAGCTGGTTTCGTTAACCTTAAGGGTCACCGCAGTGTTGGTGGTATGCGTGCTTCTATCTACAACGCTATGCCTTATGAGGGCGTTGAAAAGCTCGTAGAGTTTATGAAGAAGTTCGAAGAAGAGAACGCCTAATTCAAGTTAAACTTATTTCTATACAAACTTTTATAAAGAAGGTAATACCAATGTATAATATTCTTAAACTCAACAAAATTGCTGAAATCGGCACAAGCCGCCTTGGCGATAACTATAACTGTGTTGATGAGTGTGCTACTCCTGACGCAGTGCTTGTACGTTCAGCTTCAATGCACGATATGGAACTGCCTGAGAGCTTACTCGCTATCGCAAGAGCCGGTGCAGGTGTAAATAACATTCCACTTGATAAGTGTACAGAAAAGGGTATCTGTGTATTCAACACTCCAGGTGCTAACGCTAACGCTGTTATGGAGCTTGTTATCGCAGGTCTTTTCATGGGTTCCAGAAAACTAGTTGAAGGTATCGAGTGGGCTAAATCACTCAAAGGTAACGGTGACCAGGTACTTAAGATGGTTGAAAAGGGTAAGAGCCAGTTTGCTGGTCCTGAAATCAAGGGTAAGACACTTGGTGTTGTTGGTCTTGGTGCTATAGGTATTTTAGTTGCTAATGCAGCAAGAGCTTTACACATGAACGTTATCGGTTACGACCCATATCTTTCTGTAGAGGCTGCTCTTAAGCTTTCTCGTCACGTACATACAGTGTCAAATCTTGATGAGCTTTACGCACAGTGCGATTACATCACACTTCATGTTCCACTTTTAGGCGATACAAAGGGTATGATTAGTGAAGCTTCTATCGCTAAGATGAAAGATGGCGTTAGAATCTTAAACTTCGCTAGAGATGGTCTTGTAGTGTCTTCTGACATTATCAAGGGTCTTGAGAGCGGAAAAATCGGTGCTTATGTTACTGACTTTGCTACTGATGACCTCCTCGGTGTAGACGGCGTTGTTCCAATGCCACACCTTGGTGCTTCAACTCCTGAAAGTGAGGACAACTGTGCTATTATGGCTGCTGACGAAGTTAAGCAGTATTTAGAGCTTGGTAACGTTAAGAACTCAGTTAACTTCCCATGTGTTTCAATGCCGAGATCAGGCGATACACGTTTCTGCGTATTCCACCAGAATACTCCAAAGGTTATCGCAAAGCTTCTTGAAGCTATCGGCGGTAACGTTGAGAACATGGAAAACAAGAGCCGTGGGGACTACGCTTACACAATCATCGACGCTACTTCAGCTAATGCTGATGCAGAAGCTAAGATCAACGAGATTGACGGCATCATCAGACTCAGAGTACTTTAATTAGTATAATAATTAAGACCGTAGTTTTTGCTACGGTCTTTTCTTTTGCTATGGATGAAAAAAGCACCGCAGCTAAACTGCGGTGCTCGTTTTGTTTCAACAAAGACAACCCCCAGTTATACTGGGGGAATAAAAGAGCTTAAGCGGAGAAAAAAGTAGACAAAATAAAAAGCCCTTGTTAAAGTTGAAGTGGTTTGCCGACCACACAACAACAAATAACAAGGGAGGT
>JAFTYK010000043.1 GCA_017464765.1 Ruminococcus sp. | reverse complement strand
CGTTGAAACATACGCTAACATTCCTAGAATCATCTTACTCGGTGCTGACTGGTTCCAGTCTATTGGTACTGAGAAATCTAAGGGTACTAAGGTATTCGCACTCGGTGGTAAGATTGAGCATACAGGTCTTGTTGAGGTACCAATGGGTACAACACTTAGAACTATCGTTGAGGAAATCGGTGGCGGTATTCCTAACGGCAAGAAGTTCAAGGCTGCTCAGACAGGTGGTCCATCAGGCGGATGTATCCCACCACAGCATTTAGATATTCCAATCGACTATGACAACCTTCTCGCTATTGGCTCAATGATGGGTTCAGGCGGTCTCATCGTTATGGACGAGACAACATGTATGGTTGATATTGCTAAGTTCTTCTTAGAATTCACAGTTGATGAGTCTTGCGGTAAGTGTACACCATGCCGTATCGGTACTAAGAGACTTCTTGAGATGCTCGACAAGATCACTAAGGGTCAGGGTACACTCGAAATGATCGACGAGATGGAAGAGCTTTGCCACTACATCAAGGACAACTCTCTCTGCGGTCTTGGTCAGACAGCTCCAAACCCAGTTCTTTCTACACTCCACTATTTCCGTGATGAATACGTACAGCACGTAGTTGACAAGAAGTGTGCTGCAGGCGTATGTAAAGACCTCCTCGAGTTCTCTATCATCAAGGATAAGTGCTTCGGCTGTTCAATGTGTGCTAGACAGTGTCCTGCAGGCGCTATCACAGTTACTGACTACACTGCTCCTGGCAAGAAAAAGCCAGCTTACGAAATCGACACAGCTAAGTGCGTTAAGTGCGGTGCTTGTCTCCCAACATGTAAGTTCGGCGCTATCGTAAAAGGCTAAGAGAAAGGAGATATTATAATGGAAATGCTTAATATTAAAATCAACGGTATGCCTTTCTCTGTTGAGAAGAATACTACTATCCTTGAAGCATGCCACCAGTTCGGTATCAAGATTCCTACTCTGTGCTACCTCAAGGACATCAACGAAATCGGCGCATGCCGTATGTGTCTTTGTGAAGTAAAAGGCGCAAGAAGTTTAGTTGCTGCTTGTGTATACCCAATCGATAGAGAGGGTACAGAAATCTTCACAAACACTCCTCAGATTCAGAAATACAGAAAGACAACACTCGAACTTATCGTTTCTAACCACGACAAAAAGTGTCTCTCCTGCCCACGTTCAAACAACTGCGAACTTCAGAAGCTCTGTGTTGAGTACGGCGTAGACGAGTCACAGTTCATGGGTGACGAGACAAAGTACGATGTTGACGACACAACACTTCACCTTGTTAGAAATAACAACAAGTGTATCCTTTGCCGTAGATGTTCTGCTGCTTGTAAGAATCAGTATGTAGGCGTTATCGGCGCTAACAACCGTGGTTTCGATACAGAAATCGGTTGTGCTTTCAACAAGACTTTAGATCAGGTTGCTTGTGTAGCTTGTGGTCAGTGTACAGCTGTTTGTCCTACAGGCGCACTCGTTGAGCGTGATGATACTGACCTCGTATTCGATGCTATCGCAGACGAAACAAAGACAGTTATCGTTCACACAGCTCCATCTATCCGTGCTACACTTGGTGAGTGCTTCGATATGCCTATCGGCACAAACGTTACAGGTAAAATGGTTGCAGCTCTTAGAAGACTTGGCTTTGACAAGGTATTCGATACAAACTTTGCTGCTGACCTTACAATTATGGAAGAGGGTACTGAGTTCCTTAACAGAGTTAAGAACGGTGGCACACTCCCAATGATCACATCTTGTTCACCAGGTTGGATCAAGTTCTGTGAGCATTACTACCCAGAGCTTATCCCTAACCTCTCAACATGTAAATCTCCACAGCAAATGCAGGGCGCTATGATCAAGTCCTACTACGCTGAAAAGATGGGCATCGATCCTAAAGATATCATTGTTGTATCTGTAATGCCATGTGTTGCTAAGAAGTTTGAAATCAAGCGTGACGATCAGGGACACGACGGCATCGCTGATAACGATTTTGTTATCTCAACAAGAGAGCTTGCTTCAATGATCAAGAAAGCTGGTATCCAGTTTAACGATCTTCCTGACGAGCAGTTCGACCCTATTATGGGCATCGGTTCAGGTGCTGGTACAATCTTCGGTACATCTGGTGGTGTTATGGAAGCTGCTCTTAGAACTGTTGCTGACGTACTCACAGGCGAAGATCTCGAGCATATCGAGTACACAGACGTTCGTGGTATGGACGACATCAAGGAAGCTACTTACGACGTAGCTGGTATGAAGGTTAAGGTTGCTGTAACATCAGGCCTTAAGAACGCTGCTAAGCTCCTCGATAAGGTTAAGAGCGGCGAAGCTGACTATCAGTTCATCGAGGTAATGTGCTGTCCTGGCGGTTGTATCAACGGTGGCGGTCAGCCAATCGTTGACGGTCATACACGTAACTTCGTTGACGTTAAGGGCTTACGTTCAGCAGCACTTTACGACGACGATAAGAACCTCGAGTATAGAAAGTCTCATCAGAACCCTGAAATCAAGGCTATCTATGACGAGTATCTCGGCGAGCCAGGTTCACACAAGGCTCACGAACTCTTGCACACTTCTTATGTTGCAAGACCAAAGTATTGATTGTAGCAAATCTAATATAAATTTAGGGCGTCGATTTCTCGGCGCCCTTTTACTTTTTATTCATCAACCATTTTATAATAAACAGAACAGCCACAGCATTTACCGTGGCTGATTTTATCTCTATTTCCAATTACTTTTTAGCAAGCTTTCGTTGGATAGCTGTTGCATCAAAAATGCTAACTGAACCATCGCGGTCAATATCTGCAATATGGCTCACTTCTCCGCCATACTCTGAAGAACTGAATCTAAAAAAGTAATCCTCTTGGAATTCTGTTATTCCCGCCAAACCTCTCTGAATTTCAGTTGCGTCCATTATTGATAATTCTTTATTTCTATCAATATCGCCAAGTATTGATATATCTACCGAATTTACGCCTAGTAATTCTTCCATATCGACAAGTCCATTCTCCCAAGCCTCGTGGAACTGATAAAACTTATCTTCAAGAACATCATAGAAATAATACCCAAGATCATACGGCATACCCGAACCCGAAGATAGAACGTACTCATCAAACACACCATAACTTGAACCATCGAATATATTGGTATGTGCATATATCAACACCCAGGTTGGTGTGACATCTGCCACATTTTCAAAGTGAGAATAACAGATGGTATATCTATATCCGTAATCAAAATTTTCCGGATAATCCCCGTTCTCCTCTAAATAATCAAGAAATTCTTGCTCATACGCCTGAAATTCGTGCGCATTTTCAGCAAAAGCTGTCACACTACAAACAGACGCCACTAAAACACCAGCTAACATAATACTGATTAATCTTTTCATAATATTCGCCTCCATATTATTCTATTTAAAACAATTTTGTCTACTTCCACATTTATATTCTAGCACATAAAACAACTAAACACACAGTAGTAAAACACCCAAAAGTTCAGGTTACTGTTTGTTGATTATTACTAATCCGTCTTGCATTTTGCAATCAATATATCAAGTCATAAGTTACAATAATACTCTTCCCTATTTTTAGATAGTGTGTTATTATATCTGCGGTGATAATATGTACTTTTGGACTCTACGAATAGTAGCATTTATATTTCTGATATGGTTTATCGCGCCGATATTCAAAAAGTATTTCAACCACGGCAACAGACTAGGAATAGCTATTTGCCTTTTTATACTACTGTTTTATACTAACACTCCTGTTTTTGAGAGCGTAAAAACTTTTTGTTTCTCTTCCCCTGTTCTTTCTATAGCGTGGAACACAGGAAAATGGCTGATTTACGCATTTATTGTATATGCATTTCTAATCACACTCGCTATAATAATCGCTTCCTTGATAAAACCAGCGAAAAATGCAACCGCTATAACACTAGGAAACCGAGCCAATTCCAACGGCCCGAGTCTACTTTTAAAAGGCAGAATTGACGCAACAAAACGCTATTTAGATGATAACAAAAATGCCGTTGCGGTTCTTTCAGGTGGCAAGTGCAAGCGTGATTTCATAGCTGAAGCCGATTGTATGTTCAGCGAGTTGAAAAATGACGGAATTGACGAAAACCGTCTGTTAATCGAAGATAAATCAAAAAGCACTTTTGAGAACATATTGTTCTCGTATAGAATTATAAGAGAACACCAAGAAGAGAAAAACCTCGCTATCGTGTCTGACTTTTTCCATCAGCTACGCGCGAGGCTTATCATTAAAAAACTTGGTATTAAAACTAAAGTCGGTGCAGTTAATTCGAGAACTTCTTTCCTCTATATTCCCACATACTGTGTTCGGGAGTGGATTGCTCTTCCCTACGAACTTTTATTTCGTTTTCGACCACATCGACAATAACTCCTTTGTCAAGTTTCTGGTCCCTCGCAGGACACTCCTGAGGAAACTCAAACGGCTTTTTATCCTTATCCAAAATTATCACTCCTTCTACACTAAGTATGTGCAGAAGGAGTTTTTCTATTTATGTAAAATAATTACATTTATTTTCTGTTACAGAATTATCCGACTGGGACATCTCCACTGTATACAATCGGCATTTCTCTTGAAATTTCAACACCATTAGCGTCCTTTATGTAAACAGTAAGCTTGCACTCAAGGTCTCTCCATCTGCCGCCGTATCCATCATCAACCTCTGAATATCTAAGTGGTTCAAGCTCATAAACATTGTTCTCGGAATATTCCTGAACCTTAGTAACAGTTTCAGCTTTATAAGATACACTATCAGGTCTTTCGAATACAAACTTATACTGATAAGGAGCTGTTCCGCCGATAGCATCAACGTGAACTGCAAGACCGTTCATTCCGTATGTGATAGTTCCCCACTGGATTTTTCCTGTAATGTACAGTGTCTTAAAAAGCGGAGTCTCACTCTCGTACGGCTCTACAACCTTAAAGTCTCTTTCCCCGATATAACCTGTGCTGTATAAAGCATTTATACGCATTTCTACGTCATATTCTCCAGCTTCTTCGAATGTATATGTGATGCTGTTAGAATTACTTGATACTACGCAAACATCGTCAATATACAGCTCGTATGAAAGCACCGGAGAGCCTGCTTCAGCGTTTACAGTGAATGTAACAGGAACACCTACCATAGCCATACCCGACTCATAGTCAGAGTAAAAGTCATTTTCAAGCATATCGTAGTTGTACCAATAACCAATATAGCCGTGTTGTCTCAGCCCTGCGTGATATCTCTGAATATTTGTAGCATCAAAGATAGTAATCAATCCATCTCTATCGGTATCGCTCAAAAAGCCCTGCTCAAGATCTGGCTTTTCTAATCCTGCGACAACACGCATAACAAATGTTGCATCAGTAATATCCAAAGTACCATCACAGTTTGCATCACCGATATCGCCTGCCGGAGCGGTGGTAGCGTTAACGCTCAAAACACAAACTGTAAGCATCATAGCCACAGTAAGCATAATACTAATTATTTTCTTCATAATAAAACCTCCTGTATATTTAAATAATAATATAGTCAAAAACCATTGTCAATATTGACATAGCACCATTATCAATATAAAATATTTTTATCTTAAAATCGAGGTGCTTTATGTTCAGAGAAATGCGTAGATTCAAGCAACAGCTTAGTGTTGAAAAATGTAAATCCGTTTTAGAAACACAGTGGCGAGGTGTTTTATCACTTTTGGGAGATAACGACTACCCTTACGGTGTACCTCTAAACTTTTATTTCGATGAAAAGGAGAACAAAATCTACTTTCACTGTGCAAAAGAAGGTCACAAGCTAGACGCTATTAAACTTCACGACAAAGCCTGCTTTACTGTATACGATCAAGGTGTAAAGCGAGAAAACCATTGGTCAAAAGACTACAACTGCGTCATCACTTTCGGCAGAATTTCAATCGTAGAAGACCGAGAAAAAGCCGAGTTTTATGTTCGCAAATTAGCTTCTAAATATTTTCCTGACCACTCTGAAATTGAGCCTGAAATGAACGCCCATTTCAGTCGCTGTGAGTGTCTTGAATTAACTATTGAACATCTCAGCGGAAAAACAGTCAACGAATCTTAACTTAAGCCGTCACTATTATGGTGGCGGTTTTTATTATGGCAAGTTCTCATAAACCCAGAATGAACAACTGTCATTAGCTATATTCCCTTTTTTATCCCTGACAATGACCGAAACCGTACACAAAACGTGTCTTGTCATTCCTGAAAATGCGTCCAGCTTTACACTGTTGCTTTCGCTGAAATCCTGAACAACTTCATTTTCCAGTTTAAAACAGTATTCATAAGGACTCTCACCGCCATAAGCGTGAGCAACTACCGAGATATTTTCGTCTTCGTCAAAGTCAAATTTACTTGGATAAAGTGCGCTGACTATCAATTCGTCGCTACTTTCTCTTAAGACATTGTACTCAAATTCGTACGATGAATATTCTCCATAGGAATTATAAGCTCGAAGTTCGATGGTATATTTACCACCCTCGTTGAAAGTGAACTCAAAGTTTGAGTTCTTATCACGGTAAAAGCCACCCTCAACAGGCATTTCGTCAAGTGTGATGTAGTACTCATAAGTAATAGGATAAGCTTCACGCTCACCATACGGTACGTAAGCTTTCGCAGAGAAATTAACAGGCACGCCTGCTATAGCTTTTCCGCTCTCAAAATCTGCACTCACGTTTTCTATCTCAACACTAGTATAGATAGCCTGAGGACTTCTCGGGATACACTTTAATATTCCTGCAACATACATTTGTATCTTTGTGGCATCAAATACATTGATAGAACCATCACCATCAAAATCTGCCAGCTCAAATCTCAGTTTTCTCAGTTCAGCACTACCTGCTAAAAACCTCTGAATAAGAGTAGCATCTGTAATACCGATGCCCTCATTTTCGTCAACCTCTCCGTAAGCATAATCAGGAGATACCACTGCCTGAGTAATCACCGCTGAGCTTGAAACTAGAATTGCAACAATCAAAAGCATACTAAGATATTTTTTCATCGATTATCCCTCCTTTTGTTATACAGTTTAATTATTACTTTCACTAATAATACAACTGAAAACGTCTTTTGGTTTCAACCGAATGAAAAATTAAAAAAAGAGCCACGCCACAGCGTTAAACTGTGGCGTGTTTCTTTTGGGGATATAATGGATATCTATAATCAGAAGTAGCTATCAAAGCCAGATAATCTCATTTACTGTTGAAATCATATCCTTGTCAACTGCAACGAATGAGTAGTACATTGGTGCGATAGGTTCCGCGATACCGTCAGTATCATTTAGAACCTTGTCAGCTCTTAAAAAGAGTGTGTTATTTCTCACACAAACGTCGGTTATGTCAGCTACCATCTCAGCATCAGTAACCAAGCACGCAGAAGCTACAATCCATTTTTCTTCAAAGAATTTGTCAGTAAGTGCGTTTTCAACACCCTCAGCTGAATTAAAAACTGAATCATACTGCTCCTTTGACTTAATAACAACTGCAAAATGACTGGATTTCATTTTATCGCCTTCGTCGTTCTGTGTACCATTATAGAGTTTTTCAAAAGGAATTTCCTCTATGCCTGTATCAACACCGTACATATTGTTAAATTCAGAATACACGAGGTCATCGTTTGTTTCAGGTGGTGTCTGAATACTTGCAAGCATCATCTGAATAGCTGTAGCGTCAAAAATATTCATCTCATAATCAGGATGAACGTCAGCTAAAAAAGGAATATACGGATAGTAGCCGTATGGGATTTCAATTATCTTCGCAACATATCTCTGAACTTCAGTAGCGTCTAAAATAGTTACACAACCGTCCATATCAACATCGCCCAGAGGACATCCGAGATTAAGCTCTTCGAAAGCTTCAACGAAGCCATCGTAATTATCAAGGTCTACTCTGTCGATGCTGAAAAAGCTGTCAGTTTCAACATCATAGATGATATATCCGTAAGGAAAATCAGCAGCTCCCGGTGTCCACCATTTTATGAATCTTTCGCCGACTTGCATTATTTCAACTTTTTCCCAAGGGAGTGGCGGTGTAGCAACAATTACGCTTATTAACACCCAGTCAATCTCACCACTTTGTGCGTTTTTGTGATAATACAACTCATCATAATCATAGAAGCATTCCTGCTTGTATTCGTGCAATTCAGGGTCATACTCCGGATACCAGATGTATTCTTCAAACTTGTCCTTAAATTGAAACTGCTTTTCTTCTGTGTTTTCAGCAAATGCCGAAACTGAAGTTACAGACAGCACCATAATCGCTACCAACAATAAACTTACTAATTTTTTCATAGTTTCGCCTCCTAAATTATTTTTCTACAATAGAATATTTACTATATTCTTCACTAATAAAACACCTAAGAACCCCCAAAGTGTTTCACTCTAGAAAAATTTTTTCAAAAAAAAGCCACGGCTGTTACACCGTGGCAAATTCTCACATCATCATATCATCGTCTTCAGTCGGTTCTTCGTTAGGATTCTGTGCGAGATATCTCTGTATTCTCGTTGCGTCCAGTACAGTGCGCTCACCATCGCGGTCAAAATCAGAAACATAATTCAATCCACCGCCACAGTCCTGATACTCGCTAAGGTCATCTTTCTCGTTAAAATCAGAAATCTTAGCTATAGCACGCTGAATTACTGTCGCGTCAATAACAGTGAGCTTCTTATCAAAATCTGCATCACCGATTTTTATGCCCGCAACACCTGCTTCTTCTCTATGAAAAGCATCGTAAAGTCCGTCGTACTTTTCAAAAAGCTCATCGCTGATTGGATAGAACTCATTTTTTTCTACATCATAAACAGCGTATTTGAACACAAACGGACTGCTACTCTCATCAGCGAAGAAAATTCTTCTGCCAACCACCTGCTTCACCTTACCCTGTTCGTAACTCATATCACCTGCGTATACAAGAACCCAGTCAATTTCACTGTCAGGGTCGTTTTCGTCAATATAGTGGTGATACTGCTCATAGTAGAAATAGTACCCGTCCGCAGCGTCATACGGCTTTACATATTTATCGGTAAAATTCTTTCTGTAATATCTGACAGAATCGTCCGAAAACGAAAAAGCCGGTATCACAGCCACAGAAATTATCATAGCAAATACAAGTACAAAACTAAGTAATCTTTTCATAAGATATACCTCCAATTCCATAATTTTGTATATTTATTATAGTACACATAATCAATATAGTCAATACACTATACAAATTTAACAACAACTTAAAAACAAACGCGCCACAGCTTTTACACCACGGCACGCTTGTTTTTATATTAAGTTGCTTATCAGTTTATTAATCTTTTTATTTATCTTCTTAGAAAATCATTATAGCCAATCAATATCTGTGACGCTTTCAACATCGCTCTTGCTAACTTTTGCTATAAGTATACAGCAAGGCTCTGTCGGACTGACACCTAATTCAGGGTCTGGTAAATACTCGTTAACATCAATATACAGAGTATCGTTTTCAACACATACGCAATCAAGCGCACCCTTTGCTTCGTGACAGCTTGTATAGGATACAATCGCTACCAAACTGTTTTCTTCGAAGAATTTATCGTCGTAAGCATCGTTATCAAACTTGAATATCACATCATACTGCTCTTTAGTATCAATAACACACGCAAAATCGTAACAATCAGCGTAAGTCATAGTCGAAATATTGTATATAGTACTTTGAGAATGCAACATCGAGTAGTCTATATCACTATTTTCAGGCTTGGTTGGTTTCGAATTCAACGCATATTCAGATATTTTGTCTTCATACTCAACATAAACGAAATCGCTATCATACGGATAACTCTCTGCCACCTCGTATACTATGTAACTCTCGTCATACCCGTCATAAACCTTGTCATACGCTTTTGCCACGATGCGGTAAGTTCCCGCCTCAGGGAAAGTATAAGAAAAAACATTACTGTCTGATTTCTCGGTATATTGTATTTTAGGGTGTGTTATACCTTTTAATTCAAACGCATAAGCAAGGTTCGAGTTTTCATCTTCTTTGAAATTTAAATCAGCGTGAACAGTAAAACTGATTTCTTCTCCAACAACTGCTTTGGAATCCGGTATACTACGAGTCACAGCTTTGATATCCACAACAGATAATACTGAAATCGGATCACGAGGAAGCTCAGTGATGATCTTTGCGACATACTGCTGGACAAAGCTTGCATCAAAAATATTGACTTCGCCATCATCATTCACATCACAAAGCTGAAATTGCAGGTCAGTCAAATAAGTCAGCTTAGCAAGATGTTGTTGAATTAACGTTGCGTCAACAACTTCAACTGCCCCGTTTTTATTGACATCACCGTAGTCATATAAAATAGGACTTATTGCAAACGCAGAAAGCACGCTTGTAGACAACATGACAGCTATCACTAACAGCAAACTAATTAACTTTTTCATAACCTCGCCTCCTAAAAACATATTTCTAAATTGGAATATTTGGTTACATTTATCCGAGTTTTGCAAGTTTTCTCTGAATTCCTGTTGCATCTAAAACAGTGCGCTCTCCATCGCGGTCAAAGTCAGAAATATAGTTCAAATTCTTACTTCCTAACTGATAACATCCGCTAATATCGTCATTATTTTTATATTCGCAAAGCTCTGCCTCAGCACGCTGAATGTATGTTGCATCAAGAATAGTCAGCCTATCATCAAGATCAGCATCACCAATCGGACTGCCGACATTATACTCATCAAGATACTCTCTCAAGCCAAGATAATCATCAAGCATATCATCTGAAAGCGCAACAAACCTATTGTTTTGTACATCGAAAACCGCTTTTCCATACTCAAATGGCACACCGCCACAGTTTTTCCAGAACACTCTGTCACCAATAACACATTTAGAAAGCCAAGGCTTTTGAGCGTTCGACATCGCTGTAACAAAAACCCAGTCGATTTCGCTTTCAGGATTATCAGAATCTACATGATGATAGTATTCTTCATCGTAAATATACTTATCACCTTCGTACTGAGATGTTGGTGTAATATAGCCTTCTACAAATATGTCCTCATACAAGAACTCGCCCTCGACTAAATTATAAGCCGCATAAGCAGGTGTAACAGCAACCGCTGTAAGAACAATAAGCACTAAAAATAAACTAACTAGCTTTTTCATATTCTCGCCTCCTGAAATTATATTTCTATCATAGAATTATAGCAACTAATTAATCTTTGCAAGTTTTCTCTGGATAGCTGTAGCGTCTAAGATAGTGCGCTCTCCATCTCGGTCATAGTCGCTCATATATTTAGGGCCATCACCACCATACCACACAATCGAAAAACTGCTCATATCATCGTTCCATTTAAACTCATATAAACCAACTAATGCTCGCTGAATAAGCGTAGCGTCCATAACTGAAAGCACACCATCAGAATCGACATCACCAAGTGGGATTCCGGGTTCATAGGCTGTCAACGCTTCGTCAAGTCCCTCATATTTTTCAAAATCAAAACCACTTCCAAAAATACTGTAGAACTTGTCTTCTTTTACATCATAAACTCCATATCTGAAACTAAACGGATAATACCCGCCATTACTCAATATTCTATCTTTGTACATAGCACTATACATAACAGGCTTTGTTTTATTATAAGAACACTCATCAATCAACGCCCAATCTATTTCACCGTTACCGTCATAATGATAATAGATTTCCTCGTAATAGTGAGATGATTTCACTGAACCCGGCTCTATTGGCTGTGAACTTTCATAATCATCAGAGTAAATTTCCAAAAATCTGTCCTCAAATAAGTTCACTTCTCCGCTGACGTAAACAGGTAAAATAACATCAGTTGAAATAAAACTATACTTTTTTTCAAAAATTTTAGGTACAAAATCCACATTCAAGGCTTCATCAATATAGATAACAACAAGCTTATCATCGTATGCAATATTGTAAGTGCTAGTAGTTCTTCCGTTTTCATCAGTAGACTCTTTCGCTGAGTACTGGAAATCATCTTTTACACCACAATGTACTCCGTTTGGATGCATTCCATCTGTCAAACCCTCGATATTATCATCAACTTCATCATCAGTCATATGATAATAAGTGAGAAATCTGATATTTGTATTTGATTCGATAGTAGTATAACTGCTAAAAATGCAGTCAATTCCCCCGCCGTAACGAGTTTCTAATACAGAACACTCTTCTAGTGTCGCGTAATCCTCAGGTAAAACGGGCAGAATAACATCTTTATTTTCTAACCAATAATCTTCGCTTGGCTTGCTAATATTATCTTCGCTATAATCTACATCAGGGAAATTCTCCGCATAATCACTCAAATAAGCTAGTAATTCATCGTTATTTTCAAAGTTCTTTGAACCTGGCGGTTCTTCAGCAAAAGTGCTGAAAACAGCAACTCCCATCAATATCACACATACTAAAACTAAACTAATTATCTTTTTCATAACTTCGCCTCCCGAAATTATATTTCTAAATCGGAATTTTAACTGTATCCCTTCACTAATAAAACACCTGAAGGCCCCAAAAATGTTTCATTGATTTCAAAAAAATTTTCAATACAAGGTATTCCTCCTTATATTTAAAGTCTACTACTGGTTGAAACGAAATTATAGTGGTAAAATTCACAAAGTTGATATCTGATTATTATACACTTTGCCTTTATTCTAAATATTAAAGATAGTTAATAAATGTAATATTATTCTATTCACTCTTGCTGTATTGTCAAAGCATCAGAATATTTTGTCAAAATAAAAAAGCCACGGCATTACACCGTGGCTTAAAAGACGTATTAAGCTTAAATTACTTAAGCTCGATTGTAGCGCCAGCCTCTTCAAGCTTAGCCTTGAGAGCCTCAGCTTCGTCCTTAGAAACTGCCTCTTTGAGTGTCTTTGGAGCTTCGTCAACAACAGCCTTAGCTTCCTTAAGACCGAGACCTGTAGCCTCTCTAACAGCCTTGATAACAGCGATCTTGTTGCCACCAGCAGAAGCGAGTACAACGTCGAACTCTGTCTTCTCTTCAGCAGCAGCGCCGCCTTCAGCAGGAGCAGCAGCAACAGCTACAGCTGCAGCAGCAGAAACACCAAATTCATCCTCAACAGCGTGTACGAGATCAGCGAGCTCTAAAACTGTGAGGCCTTTTAATTCTTCAATAATAGCAGTAATCTTCTCAGATGCCATTTTAATTACCTCCAAAATATAAATTAGTAGTATTTTTTAAAATTAATAAGTAGTCTGAAGTTTGTGCTTATTCAGCAGCAGGCTCTTCAGCAGCCTCAACAGCAGGAGCTTCCTCAGCAGGAGCCTCTGCAGGTGCAGCTTCAGCAACTGGTGCTTCTTCTGCAGGTGCTTCTTCAGCACTCTCAGCCTTTTCACAAGCCTCAACGCCACCCTTGTCAACAATAGCCTGAATAGCTCTTGCGAAAGAAGCGATAGGAGCCTGGAATGCACCGAGTACATTTGCGAGAAGAACTTCTCTTGTAGGAAGCTTAGCGAGCTTCTCGATAGTAGCCATATCAACTACTTCACCATCGAGGTAACCACCCTTAAGCTCAAAAGTCTTGCTCTTCTTAGCATAGTTAGCGAGAATTCTAGCAGCAGCAGCGTAGTCCTCATCACTTGTAGCGAGAGCAGTTGTACCCTCTAAAGTACCCTGAAGACCAGTGAGGTTTGTTTCCTCACAAGCACGTGAAAGAAGTGTATTCTTTACTACAGTGTACTTAACGTTAGCTTCTCTAAGCTCTTTACGAAGAGCTGTATCATCAGCAACGCTGATACCCTTGTAGCTAACGAGAACACCAGTAACAGAATTGTTAAGTCTTTCAACGAGTTCTGCAACGATAGCCTGCTTAGCCTCTAAAACCTTTGCACTTGGCATTTTTCTATTCACCTCCGTAAAAAATGTGTTTTACGCAGTTCAAAAAAAGCAGCCTCTCCTTTTGAGGGAGAGGCAGTAAATTACATAATATAAAATGTAAATTGCTTCTTCCTCGGCAGGCGGAAAATCCATTATGTCAATGACACCTGCTGTCTTTAGAACAGCGAATATATTGATACTTAAAAAGTATTAATACCTAAAATTATGCGCCAAACTTGTTAGGATTGATTCTAACGCTTGGACCCATTGTTGAAGTTACAGCACATGACTTGATGTACTGACCCTTAGCAGCAGCTGGCTTAGCCTTAACGATAGCACCCATAAGAGTCTCTAAGTTCTCCTGGAGCTTTTCTGTACCGAAAGAAGCCTTACCGATTGGGCAGTGGATGATGTTTGTCTTGTCAAGTCTGTACTCAATCTTACCAGCCTTAGCTTCTTTAACAGCCTTAGCGATGTCAGGAGTTACAGTACCTGCCTTAGGGTTTGGCATTAAGCCACGTGGACCGAGGATTTTACCAAGACGACCAACAAGACCCATGCAGTCAGGAGTTGTAATGAGAACGTCGAAGTCCATCCAACCCTCAGTCTGAATCTTCTGTGTCATATCCTCAGCACCAACGAAGTCAGCGCCAGCCTCTTTAGCGAGGTTCTCGTTTTCGCCCTTGCAGATAGCAAGAACTCTAACGTTTTTACCAGTACCGTTAGGAAGTACGATAGCACCTCTAACCTGCTGGTCAGCGTGACGTGAGTCAACGCCGAGCTTTACGTGAAGCTCAACTGTCTCGTCAAACTTAGCAGTAGCTGTCTTAACAACTGTGTCAAGAGCTTCTGTTGTATCATATAATTTAGTTCTGTCGATAAGCTTAGCGTTATCAACATATTTCTTACCGTGTTTCATGTTTTTCCTCCATTAGTAGGTGGTTAAGCGGATAGTTCCTCCCACCCGGATACATTTATTAGTCGATTACTTCAACGCCCATTGATCTAGCAGTACCCATAATCATGGATGTAGCTGTCTCGATTGATGCAGCGTTTAAGTCCTTCATCTTCTGCTCTGCAATCTTCTGGCACTGCTCACGAGTGATCTTAGCAACCTTCTTCTTGTTAGGTTCGCCTGATGCTGTCTCGATGTTGCAAGCCTTCTTGATAAGTACAGCTGCAGGTGGTGTCTTTGTAATAAATGAGAAAGAACGGTCTGCATAAACTGTGATTACTACAGGAATGATAAGTCCTACGTCATTTTTTGTACGCTCGTTGAATTCCTTTGTGAATGCAACGATGTTTACACCGTGCTGACCGAGAGCCGGACCAACAGGTGGTGCTGGTGTAGCTTTACCAGCTGGAATCTGTAACTTAATAT
>JAFTYK010000042.1 GCA_017464765.1 Ruminococcus sp. | reverse complement strand
ACTGAAAGAGCACAGCTCTTTGAGAACAGAAATAACTGCACAGCCTTACTGAAACAACTCCGTAAAGACAAAAAGATAGCCATCACGATTTTAGAGGACTATCCGAAAATGAATCAAAACATATATATCGAAATGCAGGCACAGAATCTTGCATTAGGTCGCAAAACTAAAACAAGAAAGAAGGAATATGTACGATGAAAAATAACATAACCGAGAATGTTCAGAACATTCCTATAACAGAAATTAAACCTTTTCATAATCATCCATTCACTGTCAGGGATAACGAAGATATGAAGAAAATCGTTGAAAGTATCGATAAGCTCGGCACTCTAACTCCACTGATTGCAAGACCATTGCCTGATGGTGGTTATGAACTTATCTCAGGTCACAGACGATTAGAAGCGTGCCGAAAACTTGGAATAAAAGACATTCCTGTAATAGTCAGAGAGATGACGGACGATGAAGCGATTGTCGCTATGGTGGATGCAAACTTGCAAAGAGAACACATTTTGTACAGCGAAAAAGCCTTTGCGTATAAGATGAAGCTTGATGCAATAAAACACCAAGGCATTACTTCCCGACAAGTTGTCGGAAAGGTTGAGAGTGCTGATACGGTTAGCTCAACCGAGAGTGGCAGAACAGTTCAGCGATATATTCGTCTTACTTATCTTATTCCACAACTACTAAAGTTGGTTGATGATGAACGAATTGCTTTTAGTGTAGGTGTAGAGCTTTCCTATCTTGATATATACGAGCAACAAGATGTGGTTGAAGCTGTTGAGCTTGAAGACAAAACACCGTCACTTTCACAAGCTATCCAAATGAAAAAGCTCTCGCAAAAAGGTATACTTGACACGGAAGCAATTTACCAAATCATATCCGAGGACAAGCCTAATCAGCGAGAGAAAATATCTTTAAACTATGATGATATTAAAAAATACTTCCCGAAACAGTACACCGTTAAAGAAATTGAACAGCGTATAAAAAAGCTGGTCGAGGAAGATTACCATAAAAGAATCAGAAAAAGGGAGCGTGATGTACGATGAGTAAGATATTAAATTTCTACCCTACCACAGGTTTGGGCGGTAAACAGACATACAAAATCGGCAACGCAACATATATAGTTTCTTCTAAATTTATGCCATTAAATTCACAATCTGATTTCAAAGATAAGTTTGAAAAATTGCTTACAAACGAATTTGCACATTTGATGGATGACGAGGATATTGATACAATAAAGATAGAAAATGTGTGTTCGACTGTCGGAAAGGAGGATAAAAATGCAGTCGAAAAAAGCTCTGCATAATGCAGGGATTACCGCCTTGTACTGCCGATTATCTCGTGATGACGGCACAGATGGCGACAGTAACTCTATTGTAAATCAGAAGAAACTTTTAAAACAATTTGCCAAGGACAATGGTTTTCACAACACCAAATTCTATATTGATGACGGTTATACAGGTACAAATTTCAATCGTCCCGGATTCCAGAAAATGATTGAAGATGTCGAACTTGGTTATATTTCAGCGGTAATAGTAAAAGACCTCTCTCGTGTCGGCAGAAGATATGATATGGTGGGCTATTACACCGACACATACTTCCCTGATATGGATGTCAGGTTTATCGCTATAAACGATAATGTAGACAGTGACGAGGGTGAAAATGAGATAGCTCCGTTCAAAAACATCATCAATGAATACTATGCGAGGGATATTAGCAAGAAGTGTAAATCATCATACAGAATCAGGGGTAACTCAGGTGAACCACTTGCTCCGCCACCTTACGGATATATAAAGTCTCCTGATAATCCTAAGAAATGGGTGGTTGATCCTGAAGCTTCTCAAATTGTAAAAGACATTTTCAGAATGTGTCTTGAGGGTAAAGGTAACGAAACAATCGCCCGATATTTGCAGGAGAATCAAGTGTTAACACCTATTGCATACTGGGCTTCAAAAGGAATCAGAAAAGGCGGTAAAAAGACAAATCTCAATCCATATAAATGGAACAATTCCACTATTGAAACCATATTGAAAAAGCAGGAATATTGCGGTGATGTGATAAACTTCAAGACCTATAAAAAGTCATTTAAACACAAAGTAAGGCGAGATAATCCGCCTGAAAAGTGGGCGATATTCAAAGATGTTCACGAGCCGATAATCGACAGAGAAACTTTTGAAATAGTGCAGGAGCTTACTAAGAAAACAAAACGCAGAGCACCAAAAGCCGAGAATGGCGAGAAGAGTATGTTCTCAGATTTGCTCTACTGTGCGGATTGTGGTAGTAAGCTGTGGTATCATACCAACACTAACAACAAGGATATTCACTATTTTAGCTGTTCCAATTACAAAAAGGATACACGAGGAAATTGTGAATCCCGTCACTACATTCGAGCAGATGCAGTTGAACAGGTTGTAATGTTGGAGTTAAGGCGACTTGCAAAATGTCTTGAAACAAATGAGCAGGAGTTTGCAGAGTTACTTGTCAGGAAAACCAATGAAGATATGGTAATCGAACAAAAACGCTTGGAAGAATCGCTGAGCAAAGCGTTATACAGAAATGAGAGTATAACTACCGTGTTTTCAAAGCTTTATGAAGATAATGTAACAGGCAAAGTCAGCGACGAGATGTTTATGGAGTTGTCCCGAAAATATGAAACAGAGCGATTTGAACTTAAAAGCAATATTGCTGAGTACAGAGAACGTCTTTCCAAAATCGGTGAAATGCAGCAGAATAAAGATGATTTCATCAAAGCTGTCCGCAAGTTTATGGAGATGAGAACCCTAACAGCACCAATGCTTCGAGAACTTATTGACCACATTGATGTTCATGAAAAGCAAGGCGGAAACAAATGCTATACTCAGGAGATTACGATATACTACCGCTTCGTAGGGCTTATTAACATTCCAATGTTGCCCGAAGACGAAAACTACAAAGCCGACACACGCATAGGCGTTGAGGTTGAGTATATCCCAAGAAAGTCAGCATAAAAACAAAAAAGTGAGCAGGACAAACCTGCTCACGCATACATATCAGAAGAATTTGATAAAGAAAAAGAGTGTTCATAACTTAAATCCGTTATGAACACTCATACTGGCAGGGGCAGAAGGACTCGAACCCTCGGCACGCGGTTTTGGAGACCGCTGCTCTACCAACTGAGCTATACCCCTATGTATTCAATTCTTCAACAAGAGCTATTGTATCACTTTAGAACGATGATGTCAAGAGAGAATATTTTTATTTATAAATGATTTAGATATGACGGAGAAATGACGCGGTGGAAAATATAATTACATTCGCAAATAGGAAAGCATTATGCTTGAAATAAAGCATATATTCGAGGGCTGAACTATCTCTGTGAAGTGGAAAGCAGTGTTTTTATTGGTGAGGTATACGCGAGATGGCTCTTTTTTTAATAGTCGTATTATGCTGCTTGAAATAATTTTGTCAAAAACTATACTTAAATTTTACATTTTTTGCATTTGCTATGTGATATATAAGAAACGTGATAAACACTACGTTTCTCACACGTTGTAAAAAAATAGGTAAAATCTATGTGTAAGTTGCACAATTTTTGTTGACAAAAGCGGGGTGGGTAGGGTATAATTGTTAACGTGATAAAGGCGATTGCCTAATCGCGCGGGCGCACCTATTCGGTGCAAAACTAATTTTTCATTATGAAAGGATGGAATTAACACATGAAAAAGATTTTAGCTTTAATCCTTGCTATCCTTATGGTTGCTTCATTAGCAGCTTGTGGTGGTACAGGCGACGCTACAAAAGACACAGCAGCTGCTGGTTCTGTTTACTGGCTCAACTTCAAGCCAGAGTCAGACGAAGCTCTCAAGGAGATTGCTGCTATGTACACAGAAGAGACAGGCGTAAAGGTAGAAATCGTTACTGCTGCTTCAGGTACATACAACGAGACACTCATCGCTGAGATGGACAAAGACAACCCACCAACATTATTTGTTGTAGGTAACACTGCTGCTGTTAATGAGTGGAAAGATTTCTGCTATGATCTCAAAGATGCAGACATCACAAAAGAACTCAACACACAGGACTACATGCTTTATGATGAAAGCGGTAAGCTCTGCTCTATCGGTTATTGCTACGAGTGCTACGGTATCATCGTAAACAAGGCTCTCTTAAAGGAAGCTGGCTACGAAATCGAAGATATCAAAAACTTCGATACACTCAAGACAGCTGCTGAAGACATCCACGCTAGAGCTGACGAACTCGGCTTCGATGCATTCTCATCTTCTGCAATGGATTCATCATCATCATGGAGATTCACAGGTCACCTTGCTAACCTCGAATACTACTATGAGTCAGTTGACGATCCAGAAGCTTGGAAACAGTGTCCTGCTGAAATCAAGGGTACATACATGGACAACTACAAGGCTTTATATGACCTTATGGTTGTTAACTCTGCTACAGATCGTGCAGACCTCGCTGCTGGCGGTTTAGATTCTGCTGCTGAGTTCAAGGATAAGAAAGCTGTATTCTATGTAAACGGTAACTGGGAGTGGTCAGGTCTTTCTGAAGTATTTGCTGCTGAAGATCTTACAATGATTCCTTACTACTGTGGTGTAGAAGGCGAAGAAAAAGCTGGTCTTAACTGTGGTACAGAGAACTACTGGGCAGTTAACGGCAAGGCTGCTGAGGAAGACATTCAGGCAACTCTCGACTTCATGAAGTGGGTTGTAACAGATCCTGAAGCTTCAGCTATCGCTGTTGGTACATTCGGTGTTATGCCTTACACAAACGCTGTTGAGTCTACAAACCCATTCCTTGCACAGGCTAACGCTTATGCAACAGCTGGCAACTACACAATGCCATGGGTTACAAACTTCCAGCCAAACGTTGACGCATACCGTGAGACAATCGTTGGTGCAATGAACACATACAACGCTGATCCTACAGACGCTAACTGGGAACTCGTTGAATCTGCATTCGTTGCTGGTTGGGCGACACAGTACAAGGCTGTAAACGAATAATTTAACTTAATCTGTAATTACTAAAACGGAGCGAGTGTCTAGCTCGCTCCGTTTTTGATAAGTACCTCTAAATTGCTTCCCCTCGGAGGTGGAGAAATGAAAAAAAAGAAAAAGAAGGCGTATAGCCATTCTTCTGTGAACAGCAGGCTCTTACGCAGACCAATAGAACGTGCAGGCTGGTTTTTCCTGATGCCAATGGTGGCTGCGTTTTTAATAGGTTTTATATGGCCTTTCTTACAGGGTATGTTTTTATCATTCTGTAAATTCACCACAACCAGTGAGTGGGATTGGGTAGGTTTTAAAAACTACGCAAGAGCGTTCAAAGACTCTCAGTTCCTTTATTCTTTCGGATACACGGCGTTGTGGACTGTTGTTTCAGTTATCCTGATCAATGTTTTGGCGTTTACAGTTGCTTACGCTTTGACACAAAGCCTCAAGGGCACAAACATATTCCGTACCGTATTCTTTATGCCTAACCTCATAGGTGGTATCGTTCTTGGTTATATCTGGAATATGATTTTCAACGGTATTTTAAGCTATTTTAATACCGATATCCTCAGAGAAACAAAGTATGGTTTCTGGGGCCTCATCATTCTTATGTGCTGGCAGCAGATAGGTTATATGATGATTATTTATATTGCGGGACTGCAGTCTATCCCTGAGGATATGATGGAAGCCGCAAAAATCGACGGTGCAAGTGGTTGGAAAACACTCACAAGAATTACTATTCCTAATGTTATGCCGTCTATCACAATTTGTATGTTCTTGTCGATTACAAACGGTTTCAAACTCTTTGACCAGAACTTGGCTCTCACAGGAGGACAACCGTTCACAATAAATCCGGATACAGGCTCTGCGGTGCATACAACAGAAATGATTGCGCTTAATATTTATAATACATTTACCGAGTCGGGACAGTTCGCGAAGGGTACTGCTCAGGCTAAGGCTGTGTTATTCTTCATTCTTGTTGCGTCAATCGGACTTATGCAGCTTAAGGCTACTCGTGACAAGGAGGTGCAACAGTAATGAAAGCTAAATCCAAAGCAAAAATGCCAAAGAAAAAGAGTAATCTTCTCTGGCTTACGATTGTATTTTCAATCATCAGTGTGATTTATGTTTTACCGGTATTCTTTGTTGCACTGAACTCGTTTAAGGTCAATACCTTTGTAAAGACCCAAACTTTTGCGTGGCCAAAAGGCGAGAGCTTTGCAGGATTTGATAACTTTGTTACAGGTGTTACTTTCGGCGGATATCCTTTCTGGAAATCTGTTTTATTCAGTTTGGTAATCACCCTGTTATCAACATTTTTGATAATTTTCTTTACATCAATGGCGGCTTGGTACATCTCTAGAGTAAACTCAATTTTCTGTAAAATTGTTTACTTTGCGTGTGTGTTCTCGATGGTTATTCCGTTCCAGATGGTTCAGTTTACATTGTCACGAACAGCCGATACATTAAAACTCAACACTCCATGGACGATTCCGGTTATATATCTCGGTTTCGGTGCAGGACTTGCTGTGTTTATGTTCACGGGCTTTGTAAAGAGTATTCCGCTTGAGATTGAAGAAGCTGCAGCTATCGATGGTTGCGGACCTTTCAAAACCTACTTCAGCGTAGTATTACCAATGCTCAAACCTACTATTGTTTCTGTTGCAATTTTGGAAATCATGTGGGTATGGAATGATTATCTCTTGCCTTATCTTGTTCTTGATAAGACACAGTATCGTACAATTCCAATTCACATTCAGTACCTCAAGGGTAGCTACGGTACAGTAGACCTTGGTGCTACAATGGCACTTATTTTCATGAGTATCATTCCTGTAATCGTATTCTACCTCACTTGCCAGAAGCACATCATCAAGGGTGTTGCAGCCGGCGCTGTAAAAGGATAAATTTCAGCCCAACTTTCTTTTTGGAAGTTGGGCAGTTTTATTCGCCTTTGGGCGAGTTTTATTGCTTCGCAGTGGTATGATGCTGTGCATCGTGGTAGTAGTTTGCGAGTTTTGTAGGGCGGATAAAATAACACTGAAATCCCAAGATTTCAATATCACTATCGTCATAAGATGATAATATCACTCCGACTTTAGTCGGAATAAAACTTGTAAGGATATTACAAGTTATGTATAATGAATTTAGGGGTGATTACTTTGGCTGACAGCATTTTGAGAGATAAAGCAAAAGAATTTGCCAAGGCGATTGTTTTTCTCTGTCGTGATATGAAAGCTAATCATAAAGAATCAGTGTTAATTAACCAATTGCTGCGCTGTGCTACTTCTATTGGTGCTAATTTGCACGAGGCACAGTATGCTCAAAGTACAAAAGATTTTATTTCTAAGCTTGAAATTGCTCAAAAAGAATGTTATGAAGCTGAATATTGGCTAGAACTTCTTTTTGAAACTAATTGTATGACAGTAGAAGTCTACAAAAAATTTCAGAATGAATGTGGCACCATTCGAAGAATGTTGATTTCGTCACTCAAGACTATTAAATCAAAATAAGAGTTTAGGATATTTTGAGTTTATGCAGATTCCTTTAATAGTGCTTGTGTCTTTGCTTGCTATAATAGAAAGTATTGCGATGGTTTTTTCTATTATTTGTAATAATTTAAAGGAGTATGGTACACCATTTGTGATTTATGGAACACCTGATCACGGAAAGCCTAATACGATTATTACTGATATATTTGCTATAATACACCCGTTTGTGTTCGTGTATTTTATTATCAAAGATATACTTATATAAATACCGATGGCTGTGCTTAAATGCACAGCCTTTTTTGTGTAAAAATCGCCGACCTATACGATTTGTGTGAGCATTAACCTAACATCTCGGACGACCATTGGTCGCCCCTACAACTTTATATCATAAACTTTTATATGTTTATGACCTTAATTAAAGCTGAAAATGTGAGAATGCTATTGAAAAAAGTCGGATTTTCGTGTATCATACCTAGCGGTGAAAAGAGGGTGAGAGAGTGAGTTTTGTAAGAAGACTTAAAAATCTTACGTTTAAAAAATTACTGAGAAAAGGAAGGCGCTTTGCTAAGAAAAATGTCGTGATGTTTGTAGCACTTTTGGCGGCTGTTGTAACCTGCTTTTTTGTGCCACCTGACAGAGAGTATTTAAGTTATTTTGATACGAAAACGCTTGCGTGCTTGTTTATAACGCTTGCGGTTGTATGCGCACTTCGTAATATAAAATTTTTCACAATTTTAGCGAGAAAGCTCGTGCTACTGACGGGAACACTTAGGACGCTTTTCATAATGCTTATATGCATAACGTTTATTGGTTCAATGCTGATTGCTAATGATATGGCACTGATAACGTTTTTGCCTCTTGGGTACTTTGCGCTTTCGGTAACTAAAAAAGAAAAGTATATGGCGTATCTGTTTATTCTGCAGAATATTTCTGCAAACTTAGGCGGAATGCTCACTCCGTTTGGAAATCCGCAGAATCTGTATTTGTATTCGTACTACAATATCGAAACGGCCGAGTTTTGTTCGATTATGCTAAAGCCGTTTTTACTTGCGATAGCGATGCTCATTTTGTGTTGTTTTTTTGTAAAAAACGAAAAACTAAACATAAATGAGAAGTTTCCTGAAAAGCTTTCTGTAAAACGTACTGTGCTTTATCTGTTGCTTTTTGCAGTGTCTTTACTTGTTGTGTTCAGAGTAGTTCCTGTACTAGCGGGTTTAGTACTGATAACAGCGGTACTGCTTATTGTGGACAGAGATTCACTTTTGATGGTTGATTATCCGCTTTTGCTAACGTTTTTCTTCTTCTTTATTTTTGCGGGAAATCTTGCGCGAATTGAGGAAGTTAAAGAGTTTTTTAACATTCTGCTTAATCTCGATACGTTACTTGTTTCTGTACTTTCGTGCCAGTTTATCAGTAATGTTCCGACGGCGATTTTGCTCTCGCAGTTTACTACTGATTACTATTCACTTTTACTCGGTGTTAATATTGGTGGAACGGGAACACTTATTGCATCGCTTGCGAGCCTCATAACCTTTTCTGAATTCAAGATTCTTTATCCGAATTGCTCAAAGAGGTATCTTATCCTTTTTACTGTGATAAACTTTGCGTTTTTAATCGTTATGACAGTGTGTGCAAAGCTATTTTTTATATAAAATCAAGACATAACAAAAGGGCGGTAGAAACCGCCCTTTACTTTATAATATTTACAATTTACGAGAACATTCGCTTACACATGTCAAGATACAAACTGATTTGCTCCTTGTTGAGATAATAGTAGCGTCTGCCGTTTGTATGCTCAAAATCAACGAGTGCCGCATCTATGAAACGTTTGTTGATTATTCTCAGTTTTGCTGGAGCGATGTTAGTTTCTCGTGAGAGTTCAAGCAGGTAGTATGGACGCTGTGCCAAGCATTTGAGAATCAAAAGACTGTCATTGTCGCTGATGATACTCAAAAAGTTATCCAGAGAGTTCTGTTCGAGTTTCTGTGCCAGATACTCATCACACAAAAAGCCGTTTAACAGGAACACCGTTCCGTCGTTGTATTCTTTACAAAAGTAGCTTACAGCAAACATGTAGCTGATGTAAAGCTCGACCACCTCGTTTTGGGTGATTACCTCTGAAATATCGTCGAATTTAAGAATTTGACAGAAGTAGTCATAGTCGATTTCCATCAGGTTCATATAGCGTTTGAGTTGCTTTTTAGCCTGTTCAATTGCAAGAACTTCGTATTTTTTGAACACATCGTACATACTGACAATGACGTGTCTTATACGCATTTTGGTTTCCTTTGGATAATCGTAAAGAGAGAGAATCTTCTTTTTTAGCTGTTCATCAATACCATTGATGTTTAGAATATACTGCTTCATTTCATCGACATCATCTTTAGGCCAATCCTCACAGTTAGCCTGAACATGTTCGTTTATAAAGCAACCGCCGATAAAATCGAATAGTCCAGCGATTTTGAAGCTATCGTACTTTTTAAGAAATTGGTCGAAGGTTGTGATGTTTTTATAGTCAAATAAAAACGCTTTAAGTACACTCTGGAGTAAATTGCAGAATGACAAATCCTCAATCTCGGATTTCACAAATGGACTGAGTTCTTTTGAAAAAGCGTCCATAACTTCGTTGAATAATTCTTGTTTTGCGCAAAGACGATTGATTTTCGGGTCATTTTTATTAAGCCCGTAGCATGAGTCAATATAGTTAACGTAGGCACCGCAGAATTCAAACAGCGGTTTTGCTACAAATTTAAGCCTTTTTTTTAGCTCAAAATAGTCAATTCTGTTTCTTGAATTTGGCATAAAAACACCTCCATCCTACCATAAATCATACCAATATATAAGCTTCTTTGTCAACTCTAAACTCAAGTTTCACAACTAATATACATATATTAGACTTTTTTTATTATTTGTGTTATACTCTGGAAAGAAAAACACTATACTGAATATCGGAGGTATACTATGGCTGATAAAAATGAAAGAGGCTATGACCTTGATAATTTCGATGATAGAAAAAGAGAGGGTAAGCACTTTTTAAGTGAAGAACCCGAAGCTTTTGAACTTGAAAATTTTGACGACAACAGTCTTGAAAATCAAGACATTGTGGAAGAAGAAAATGACAAGCCGGACTACGGCGACGATTTCTATTCTTCAAGTGACAGTTTCGAACCTGACGAAGATGAAGAATTTAACCCTGTTATATCCCGACAGAGCATTTCAAGAAGCGTTGATACAAAGAAATCCGATGCATCAAAAAACAAGAATATCGCTATTATTGTGCTTTCTGTAACGCTAGCGCTTGTCATCTTTGTTTTTTCTCTTATTCTGTTTTTGAATTCAGACAAAGAAAATGATCAAAAACCTACCGTTTCTTCAACTAAGCAGAGCGAGACTATTAAAGAGACTGAAGAAACTCAAGAAATAACCCAAGCAGAAACTCAGGAGGAAACAGAAGCTCCTACTGAAGCTGTAACTGAAGCTTTGACACAAGCGCCGACCGATCCTCCTACAGAAGTTGTAACAGAAGCACCGACTGATGCTCCAACTACCCCTAGTAGCGAAATTGTAGATGACCCATCGTCAGAACTTTCTCTATAATGAAAAGCCCGTATTTTATGCGGGCTTTAAGTTTTTATAATAATTTGCATTTTTGTGTAGAAAAAGAGTAGTCAATATATTATAATTAGGATATATTTTTTATGCAGGTGATTTTTTGAACAAGAAAAGCACGTCTTTTTTTAAACAAATATTTATTATCTTAATCACAATCGCTATAATTTTTCTTTTGTTTGCAGGTGTGTACGGTTTTGTAATTATCAATAACCCAGATGTTATTACTATTGGAGTAGGAGAAATCTACACTCTTACTCCAACAAAATCCGACTATAGTATCCGATCATATCACGCCGGTGTTGTTTCGCCATCAGGCTCAAACAGCGTAAGCGGCGTTTCCTTGGGTGAAGGTGTAGTGGGCATAAAGTATTCTTACTTTGACCGCGAGTTTTACAAGTTCAGGGTTGTTGAAGCCCCTACAGAAATGCTACTTAACAAGAGCGAGCTTACACTCTCAGTTGGAGAGGGCTTTTCGCTTAGTGCTAAGTGTAACTCAGGCTCGCATGCATTCAGTGTTACATACAAGTCGAGTAATCCTCAGGTTGCTACTGTTTCAGAAGATGGCTTGATTAAATCAGTTTCAACAGGCGAGTGTGAAATCATCGCTTGCGCCTACAATGAACTAAAAAGCAGTTGCAAAGTTACGATAAAGGATGCTCCCACTTCTTTGAAATTTAGCAAAAGTGAAGTCGTTTTAGGAGTAACAGAACAGTTTGCGCCAAAGCTTGAGTTCAACGAAAACGAGGCTTCAAATTCTGTTGTGTACAGTTTAAGCGATGATAGTGTATTGAAATTTGAAGACTCAGTTGTCACTGCACTAGGTTGTGGCGAATGTGTGGTTACTGCTACCACCCACAACGGCGTAAAAGCTCAGCTTAATGTTACGGTAAAAGAACTTCCGCAGGAAGTTTTGCTTTTAGTTTTGCCAAAGTATATTGTTGCGACCGATTTTGAGGTGCTTTACGATATACCCAAAAACACTGCAGCGAACGATATTGCCGTGAGCGTATCCGATGAAGATGTGCTTTGTATTGACGAAAAAGACCCTATGCTTATTCACTGCCTGAAAAAAGGCAGTTCAACATTGACGCTAAAACTTAAAAACGGTGTCACAGCCTCGAAAGAGATTGTTGTAGATGATTTCAAGAGCAATAACATTGATTTTACAACACTAAACCAATATCCGTCACTGCCAACAGGCTGTGAGGTGGTTTCGCTTACATCGGTTCTGCGACACTATGGCTGTAAGATTGATGCGACAACTATGGCTGATAAATATTTGCCCAAAAGAAGCTATGACTACTACTGTGTGAGTCCTCACGATTACTTTTTGGGTGATCCGCGTTCCAGAGATGGATTTGGATGTTTTTCAGGCTGTATTGTAAAAACAGCCGAAAATTATTTTGAGGATAATAATATCGATGATTTCGTCGCTGTTGATATATCAGGCTGTAGCGTTGATGAGTTCTACAGCTACCTTGAAAACGATATTCCTGTCATAACCTGGGTGACATCGGGGTTTGTAGACCCATACCATTCGGGTAGCTGGACAGTTGAAAACGAAACCATAAAATGGTGTAATCACGAACACTGTCTGGTCACTACAGGCTATGATAAAGAAAAAGGGAGAGTAGCGGTTGCTGACAACAGCGGAGGATATAATTACACCGTGTCAAAAGAACAGTTCGAAAAAGTATTCAAGGGCATGGGCAGTATGGCTGTCGCAGTGCTTAAAAAATAAAGGAGATTGTTATGAAAAGATTGCTTACTTTAATGTTATGTTTGCTGATGTGTCTGTCTTTTACGGCATGCAAAGACAAAGAGAAAACAAAAGGTGCCAAAGACACCGAATTAACTGCTCAGCTTGAACAGGAGATAAGAGTTCTCATGGAACAAAATCTTGATTGCTACTTTGTGTATTTTGTTTCTCCTATTACTCACACCACCCAACAGAATTCCGACGGATACTACGGTACAGATGGCGCGTATTTCGAGGATTATAACGCTTTGAAAACTCTGGTTGAAAGCACTTATGTTAGCACAAAAGCCGAAGAACTTCTCAACTATCCGTCAAAAGAAACTCCTCTTTACAAAAGTGTTGGCGGACTTATTTTCACAAAACCTGATGTGGCAAGTTTTGTTGAATACAACATCATTTGGGAAGAATACAGCGTTGAGATTTTAGAAAGCTCAGACGAAAAATGCACATTCAAGCTTAAAACCGTTGATTTAAATGGTAAAGAATATACCGTGGAAGGTGCCGCTGCAAAAGAAAACGACAAATGGCTTTTTAAGGATATTGTTCATTAACTTTGGGAGATGTAACCATGAAATCCAAGATTAAATCTCATATCAAATCTAAAAGTATTGTTAATCTTATTTTAAGCATAATCGTGGCCGTGGTTTTAGTCGCTCGTTTTTTACGCGGTGACTACTACTCGGTATTCTTGTGCTTGCTCACATTACTTCTTTTCAACATTCCTCTTTTTGTTGACAAAAAGCTCAACGTTTCACTTCCGAAAGAGCTTGAGGCTATTATACTGCTGTTTATTTTCTCGGCAGAAATTCTTGGCGAAATTGGTAGCTTTTACACACACATTCCGTGGTGGGACACAATGCTCCACACCATAAACGGATTTCTGATGGCTGCTATTGGCTTTGCGCTTATTGATATACTCAACAACTCCCCGAAATTCCACATCAATATGTCACCGATGTTCGTTGCTTTTGTCGCTTTCTGTTTCTCGATGACAGTGGGCGTCGTCTGGGAATTTTTTGAGTTCTTTATGGACTATTTTACTCTGACAGATATGCAGAAAGACCGTATGGTGCTTGACATTTCTTCTGTGCTTTTAAACCCGACAGGACTCAACGATGAGATTATTATTAAGGGTATTGAAAAAACAACTCTGACGCTCGCTGATGGCTCAACCTACGTTATAGAGGGAGGTTACCTTGATATCGGAATAATCGACACGATGAAGGACCTTTTTGTTAACCTGATTGGTGCGGTTGTATTTTCAGTTATCGGCTTCTTCTATATCATCGGCAGAAACAAAGGCGTTTTCGCAAAGAAATTTATCCCTCAGATGAAAGAAAAAGAAGTAAAAAGAGAAACTGAAACAGTTGAAAATTAAAAAACCAAGGAGATATTATGTTAACCTTTATTTGCTATCCCAAATGCTCAACCTGCAAAAAGGCACAAAAGTTTTTAGATGATAATTCAGTCGAGTATACTTTAAGAGATATAAAGGAAGATAACCCAAGCTTTGATGAGCTGAAACTCTGGTTTGAAAAGTCAGACTTACCGCTGAAAAAGTTTTTCAACACAAGCGGACTGCTGTATAAGTCTTTAGGATTGAAAGATAAGCTTTTATCTATGGACGAAGAAAAACAGCTGCAGCTTTTGAGTACGGACGGAATGCTTGTGAAACGACCGATACTTATCGGTGACGATTACGTCCTGACAGGCTTTAAGGCAGAACAGTGGGCGCAAAAACTGAATATAAATATTTAATAAAACGAAAAGGCTGTGCAGATGCACAGCCTTTTTGAGTAAAGATTTCTCTTAATTTGTATATCAGTCAACATCGTAGAAAAGCGGATCATCTTTTCTGTTTCTCTTAGGTCTTGATGAAAGGCTTCTCTGGCGGTATTCAATCTCATCTTTAAGACCAATGTCTTCTGCAAAAGAGTCGAAATCGTAGTCTTTTGCTTCTGCGTCGTATTGCTTACGCTCTTTTTTTCTTTGCTGGCGTTTGGCGTCAGTAGCGGTGTATGCTGCTGTTGATAAAACGACCGAGAAGAAAACTACCAAAAGTGCGACGAATAATATAAGGCAGAACAGCCACCACGCGATTGATACCAGAAGTGTCACAAGCGAGGATAAAACAACTATTGCAACACAAACTGCACCACAGGCGAGATAAGAATATATGCTGTCCTCAATTTTCTTAATAAAATCAAAAATCGGGTGAATAGCAACAGCGATTGTACACACGCATCCGACAAGCAGGCACGAAGCAGTACTTAAATTGTGGTAGACTATCATATCAATAACCATAGGAATACAGAAGAACACCGCAGGAACAACAGCGTGTTCGCTGTCAAATCTTCTCCATATCATAACAGTCAAAGGCGCTGCTACACAGCCTAAGAGTGCCGCACCGACCGAGCCGTGAAACAGCGGTGCTAAAAACAGCACAAAGAAAACTACGCAGGAAATGATAAAGAGCTTTTTGCCTGTTTTTGTGTTTGTAAATTTTACGGCGGTTCTGCACTTACCTTTGAATATTTCAAAAAGTTTGTTGAAGTCCATATTTACACCGTCCCCTCTTTTGACAAATTATACCATATATCATGTGTTTTTTCAAATCTTGAGAAATACGTGAAAAATATCTGGTTTTGACTTGCTTTTTGAGTGATGTGTTGTTATTATATGAGAGTATATTCTTATACCCGTATGAAACCGACAGGAAATTAGGCTTCGCCTACCCGAAGGAGTAACGCTCTCAGGTGATCATTAGATTGAGGACTGCCAGTGGACGGGATTTCCGGAGAAGTTCTGTATATACAGAATGCCGAAGGTGCAAAGCAGACGCTAATCTCTCAGGCAAAAGGACGGATTTTCGCTTATATGTATTTGTATATGCGGTATTTGACTTTTTGAGACGTTGCGTTGCGACGTCTTTTTTTATTTTTATCAGTTTTGAAAGGGGTAAATTATGGAGGTTTTCTTTGATAAGCTCAGTGAAATCAACGGAGCGATTAACTCTGTTGTTTGGGGTCCGGTTGCGCTGATTCTTTTAGTAGGTACAGGTATACTGATGACCTTTCTTACTAAGTTTTTTCAGGTAACTCACATAGGTCACTGGTTTAAAAGTACAATCGGTAGTATTCTTAGGAAAAGCGTTTCAGGTCACACAGAAAAATCCGACAAGTCTATTTCTCAGTTTCAGTCTATGTGTACCGCGCTTGCTGCTACAGTTGGTGTAGGTAACATTGCGGGTGTTGCGTCTGCTATTGCTACAGGCGGTGCAGGTGCAGTTTTCTGGATGTGGGTTGCTGCCTTTTTTGGAATGATGACAGGTTTTTCCGAAAATGTTCTCGGTATTTTCTATCGTCGTAAAAACAAAGACGGCGAGTGGTCAGGCGGAGCTATGTATTACTTGAAATACGGTTTAGGTTCTAAAAAGGGTTTTAAGACCATAGGTAGTGTACTCGGTACACTCTTTGCTTTGTTCACTGTACTCGCAGCATTCGGTATCGGTAATATGGGTCAGGTCAACAAGATTGTTGCCAATATTCAGTCAGCATTTAAGTTTGAGGCACTATCAAGCGTTGTCCTTTACGGCGAGGGTGATTCTGCTGTTACACTTTATTCTGCTATTATCGGTGGTGTTATTCTTATTTTGACAGGTCTTATTGTATTAGGCGGTGTTAAGCGTATCGGTTCTGTTGCTGAAAAAATCGTTCCTATTATGGTTGTTCTCTACGTTGTGGGTTCTTTGATTGTTATTGGCATCAACTACGATATGATAGGAACTTCTTTTTATAATATCTTCAAGACTGCGTTCAAGCCGGTGGCTGCTGCTGGCGGTACATTCGGTTACCTTGTCAGTGTGGTTATCACTCAGGGGTTCAAGCGTGGTGTATTCTCTAACGAAGCCGGTCTTGGTTCATCAGTTATGGTTCACTGCAATGGTAAAGTTAAAGAGCCTGTTAAACAGGGTATGTGGAGTATCTTCGAAATTTTTGTTGACACTATCGTTGTTTGTACAATGACAGCACTAGTTATTCTTACATCAGGAGTGTTCGACTTTACTACGGGAACTGTTAAAAAGGGAGCAGGAATCGAGGCTACACTTGTTGCTAACGCATTTGACACTGTGTTTACATTTGGCGGAGTAAATGTCGGTTCGATGTTCATAGCTGTTGCTATTTTCCTTTTCGCATTTACTACAATCTTAGGGTGGAGCCACTACGGCTCAAAGGCTTTTGAGTACCTGTTCGGCACCAAAGCGACTGTTATCTACAAGGTGATTTTCGTTTTGATGATTATGTCAGGCGCTATGATGACATCTTCAATCGCGTGGGATATCTCCGATACCTTCAACGCTTTGATGATGTTCCCTAACCTTATCGGTGTTATCTCGCTTTCAGGTCTTGTTGTTAAGATTACAAAGAACTATATCGATAGAAAATTCAAGGGCAAGGACGTCCGCCCGATGCTCTCCGCTTATCCTGAGGTAGCAGAGGAAGTTATGAGCTACGAGGACTAAGCGTTGAGTGCCGTAACCCTCGAAAAGTCGAGGTTCGTAGCTTTTAGAATTCCAATGTTAGCGAATTAATCTATATAGTAGGGCGAGCATTGCTCGCCCTTTTGTTTTGTTTCAACAAAGACAACCCCCAGTTATACTGGGGGAATAAAAGAGCTTAAGCGGAGAAAAAAGTAGACAAAATAAAAAGCCCTTGTTAAAGTTGAAGTGGTTTGCCGACCACACAACAACAAATAACAAGGGAGGT
>JAFTYK010000041.1 GCA_017464765.1 Ruminococcus sp. | reverse complement strand
AGCAACCAACAATCAACCAGCAACTAACCAACAACTAACCAGCAAACAACCACAATATAATAAATATAATAAAAGAAATAAATATAATAATGCAATAAATGATATTGAATGTCACAGGAATTATAATATTGATGATTTTGACTCTGACTTGAGCGAACTGCTAAAAGAGTTTTAGAAAAACGTTTGTCGTTTTGGTTATAAAAAAGTGTGTTTTTTTGGTAAAACAAAAACCCGACGGAGTTTATCCATCGGGTGTTATGTGTCAAAAACGTTTGATGAAATCAAACATATCGTACAAAGTATATCGCGTCTTAGACATATCGCATCAAAGATATATCGCCACAATTTGTTTGCTATAATATCTGCGCTTTTCGCGGACGACCAGTGGTCGCCCCTACAGCGTCGTCGAAAGGCTTTGTGACGACGTGGCTACGGTGATCGGCGCTTAGATATCACGCCTCGTTTGTCCTCGCATCTCTTTCATATTTCTACTGTTCCTCTGTCTCTTGCTAAAATCAAAGAATAATCTCTCTTTGATTTATTAACGCGAGACCTCGGTCACATTGAAATCTGAAAGGCTCGGACACTCGGCGCTTAAATATCACGCCTCGTTGCTCTTCGCTGTTCCTCAAAAATCCACGCACTCTCTCGCCCTCCTTTGTTTACTAACGTAAACGCAGTTGGTCGGGTTCGTTATAGACGGGGTCCCCGAAATCTGTGATTTTGGGGAGAGGAGGAGCAAGTCGAAAGATGGAGAATTTGCGATTAGCACAATCGGAATCGAAAGGCTTTGTGACGACGTGGCTACGAGCCTCGGCGCTTAAATTGTAATACATTTGCTTGGGCAGTTTTCAACACACTTGCCACAGCCTGTGCATTTGGTGTAATCAATAGATGCGCAGAAGTCTTTGACTGTGATTGCACCTTCTTCGCAGACTTTCATACACTTCATACAGCCGATACAAGCCGCTTTGCACGCTTTCTTGGCAACAGCGCCTTTGTCGTGGTTAGAGCATCTGACTACTGCCTGCTCTTTTACGTCGGCTATAGTGATGAGCTTTCTCGGACACGCTTGCGCACAAAGTCCGCAACCGCCACATTTTTCTATATCAACAACAGCGACACCGTTGCAAATAGTGATAGCGTCGCTGAGACAGGCTTTAGCGCAGTCGCCAAGTCCTAAACAACCGAAGGTACACGCTGTGATACCAGAGCCGTAGCGTGAAGCTGAAAGACAGCTTGATATACCCTGAAACTGAGCTTTGTTTTGGGTGTTATCACAGGTACCCATGCAGTGAATGTGAGCGACTTTTTTCACGGTTTCGCCTGTAACACCGAGCAGTTCTCCTATAGCGTGAGTACATTCCTCACCGCCAACAGGACAAGCACCCGGCTTTGCCTCTCCTTTTGATAAAGCTTTAGCGTAACCCTCACAGCCTGAGTATCCGCACGCGCCACAGTTAGCACCAGGAAGAAGTTCAAGTATCGCCTCGGCTTTTTCGTCCTTAGGAACAGCCATTACGATTGATGCAATAGCAAGGATAAGACCAATAAGCAGTCCGATTCCTGCCACAACGCACACAGCGATAAGTACAGCAAATAATGTTTCATTCATACTATTTACCTCCTTACGCTAAAGGTATGAGCTTATCAACAAAGCCTGAAAATCCTAAAAAGCTTAAAGCTACGAGGGACGCTGCGATAAGCGTGATAGGAAGACCTTGAAGACTTTTTGGAATGTCGGCGGACTCAATACGTGAGCGAACGCCCGCGAACATCACCATAGCTACCAAAAATCCGATACCTGCGCCCAGTGAGTTAACAAGTGCGTGACCGAAAGTGTATGTGAAAGCAGTGGTTGTTTCAACTTTCTGAAGCACGAGCATTGTAACGCCTAGGATAGCGCAGTTTGTTGTGATAAGCGGAAGATATACACCCAAGGACTGATAAAGCGATGGAATGTACTTTTTGAGTACGATTTCAACGAGCTGAACAAGACCTGCGATGATAAGAATGAACACGATGGTCTGCAGGTACGCTAAATCGTTTGGAACTAAAAGATATGTGTAAATAGGGAAGGTAACAGCAGTAGCAAGCACCATTACGAATGTAACGGCAACGCTCATACCAACCGCTGTATTGAGTTTCTTGGATACGCCTAAGAACGGGCAGATACCAAGGAATTTACACAGTACGTAGTTTTCAGTGAGGATAGCCGCTAAAAATACGGAAACAAGAGATTTAATTAACATTTGCAACTACCTCCTTGTCTGTGTTTTCGCTAACTTCTTCTGTTTTTTCGCAGGCAAAGCTCTTGCAGGTTTTACTCATCGGACAGCCACTGCACGGCGACTCAATAACCTTCTTGCCTGCCTTTGTGTTCAGTTTATTTGCGATAGCTATAAGCATACCGAATACAAAGAATCCGCCAGGTGGCAGAATGAAGATGAGAATCTGCACAGGGAGAATCTGCAAGCCAAACACTGTGCCTGAGCCTAAAAGCTCACGGATAATACCCATACAAAGGAGTGCCGCAGTAAAGCCGACACCCATTCCAAGTCCGTCAAAAATCGACGGCAAAACAGGGTTTTTGCTTGCGTACATTTCAGCTCTGCCTAAGATGATGCAGTTTACAACGATGAGCGGTAAGAAAATGCCGAGCGAATCGTTGATAGCGGGTGCGAAAGCTTTTACCACCATCTGAACTATCGTTACGAAAGTAGCGATGATGGTGATGTAAGCAGGGATTCTTACCTTGTCAGGGATAACTTTTCTAAGAAGTGAGATAACCGCGTTTGAGCATACTAAAACCGCAGTAGCGGCTACGCCCATACCGATGGCATTCGAAGCTGATGTTGTGACAGCAAGCGTAGGACAAGTGCCGAGCATCAGGCAAAGTACAGGGTTTTCTTTTATAATACCTTTGGAAAATTCAGCAAAGAGTGACTTTTTCTCTGCCATCAGCTTTCACCTCCTACTTGTTCGTTATATAGAGCAGTTGCTTTGTTTACAGCGTCAATGACAGCTCTTGAGCTGATAGTGGACGATGTAACAGCATCTACTTTCTGACCCTCGCCCACATAGTCTTTATCAACTACGATAGAGTCAGAAGTTAAAAGACCAATGAATCGGGAGGTAAAATCTTCGTTAGATGTATTTTTACCAAGACCCGGAGTTTCGTCGTCATTGTAGTATACGTCAATGTTTATGATAGTTGAATCAGTAGCGATGCCTGTCATAACTTTAATCTGACCGCCGTAACCTGAAGATAAGGTCGAAACTGCGTAGCCGACAACATCGCCCTTATCATTTGTGCCTTTGAACACTAAGCCGTCTTCGTTTTCAAAAACAAGCTCAAAATCAGTAGCATCAGGGCAAACAATAGTCATTGATTCCTGCTGGGACTTAGCCTCGTTTTCGGCTATTTTTGTAGCTGTTATTGAGTTAGTAAACGCAAGCGAAACGGCAACAACAAGGCAGATGACAAAAAGCGAAATTGTCGGGATAAAAACGTCCTTGAAATTCATCTTTCTCATTTTTTATCCCCCTTTGCCTTGACTTTGCCGAAAGCTTTCGGTGTGGTTATGTTCTCGATAAGAGGAACTAAAATGTTCATCAAAATGATTGAGAACGAAACGCCCTCAGGCATATTCGAGTATGTTCGAAGTAAGATAGTCAGCACACCGCAACCTACAGCATAAATCACCTTGCCCCATTTTGTGATAGGACAGGTTGTGTAGTCAGTAGCCATGAAAATAGCACCTAAAAGCAGTCCGCCTGAAAGAATTTGATACAAAGCGTCCTGACCGACAATAAGCGCCATAATTCCTGCAGATGCTATGTAAACGCAAGGGATGATAGGGGAGATGACCTTTCTGATGTTAAGGTAAATTCCGCCTAAGATAAGAGCTATAGCGCAGGTTTCACCGAGTGAACCGCCGTGAGCGCCAAGGAGCAAGTCAACGTATGAGTAAGCGCCACTTTCTGCAACTAAAGGAGTAGCTGAAGCGACAGCGTCAACATCTTTGCTGAAGGCATCAGTCCAGGTCATCATAGCGTTAGGGAATGATACTAAAAGTACAATTCTTGCCGCTAGTGCAGGGTTTACGAAGTTCATACCGATACCGCCAAACATCTGCTTAACGACAACGATAGCAACAATGCTACCGAAAACAGCGATGAGCGGATTGACAGCGACAGGGAGATTCAGCGCTAGAAGAAGACCTGTGACAACAGCGGAGAAATCGCCGATGGTTGTGTCACGCTTCATAACTTTTCGTGAAATATATTCACACAAAACGCAGGAGGCGATGCACACACCGATGAGCATCAAAGCCCTGTAGCCAAAGAAAACCACAGACACAACTGATGCAGGAATAAGCGCGATGATTACATCGAGCATTATCTTGCGTGTGCTGTTATTGCTTCGAAAATGCGGAGAGGACGAAACGTACATCTTGTTTTCCATTTACTTGCCCTCCTTTAAACTGATTTGTCTTTTCTTTTCGTTGTTTATAAGCTGTTTTCCAAGGCGAATATTGTTGACTAAATGACGCTTTGCAGGACAGGCGAATGCACAGCAACCGCACTCCATACAATTCATAATGTCACTGTCAAGCATAGCCTTGGTATCTCTTGAGTCAACAGCCTTGCAGATAGCAGTCGGCACTAAGCACATCGGACAAGCATCGACACACTTGCCGCAACGGATACACGCTGATGGCTCTTGAAGTCTAGCTTCTTTCTCTGTGAAAGCTAAGATTGCGTTGTTTTGCTTAGCGATGAAAAGTGAGTCATCGCTCACTGAGGCTCCCATCATCGGACCGCCCATAATAAGTTTCTTAGGCTCTTCTTTGTATCCGCCACAAAACTCGATGATGTCCTTGACTGATGTTCCGACAGGAACGATAACGTTCTGAGGATTTTTGATAGCATCGCCGTCAACGGTTATACGCTTTTTGATAAGCGGGATACCCGTCTTCATATATTCAGCCAAGAAAGCGATTGATGCTACGTTCATAACAATACAGCCTGCGTCACTTGGGAGCTTGCCCATAGGAACTACTCGGTTTGTACAAGCTTTGATGAGAACCTTTTCAGCGCCGAACGGATAAGATGCCTTAAGCGGTAAAATACGCACCTCGTCGTACTTGTCAACCTCGTTGTCAGCGATAGCTTTTAAGACTTTGATAGCGTCAGGTTTGTTGTTTTCAACACCGATGATAACACGCTTTAAGCCTAAAATCTCTTTAAGAGCGTAAACACCGCTCATTATTGCCCACGAGTTTTCCAGTACCTCTCTGTGGTCGGCTGTGATGTACGGCTCACACTCGGCAACGTTGATGATGAGTGTGTCAACGTCTTTGTCCTGTGGAATGTTGAGCTTTACGTGGGCAGGAAATCCTGCACCGCCTAAGCCGACGAGTCCGCTCTCTCGGGTCGCTTTCAGTAAATCAGAGAGATTGTTAATAACAGGAGGGCGTATGCCTTCATAAAGTCTCATCTCGCCGTCTGATTCAATAGTGATAGCATCTATTTTGCTTCCGTCGGGAGCTACTACCTTGTCGATTTTTTTAACAGTACCCGATACCGAACTATGAATAGGAGCGCAAACGTAAGCCTCGTTGTCGCCAATAACCTGACCGACAGCTACTTGGTCGCCGACTTTGACCACCGGTTTACACGGAGCGCCGATGTGCTGTGACATAGTGATTGTAACAGTACTTGGCACGGGCATTTCAACACTTTGCTTTTGCGCCGTATTCTTGCGGTGAGGGACGTGAACTCCACCGTGAGTACGGTACGGTTTTTTAGGAAAAGTAAGTTTTGATTCCATCTCAAAAACCCCTTAAAGTTTGTAGTAAATTTAACAATGTAAACTCACCTTAGATTATAGCATTTTTCGTCGTTTTTTTCAATGTGAATAACCGCCAAAATAAGAGCCACAATATGGTATATAAATACTAAAAGGGAGTCTTAAATTTGGAATATTTTAATGCGTTTTTGGTCGGCGGGTTTATATGTGTCTTAGGACAGATACTGATTGATAAAACAAAGCTCACTCCTGCACGAATACTCACAGGTTTAGTGGTTTTGGGTGTGATTTTGTCGGCTTTGGGACTTTACCAACCGATAGTGGACTTTGCAGGAGCGGGAGCGTCAGTTCCGCTTTCAGGCTTTGGCCATGTTATGGCACAGGGAGTGAAAGAAGCGATTGACAAAGAGGGTGCAATCGGAATACTAAAGGGCGGACTTACTGCAGGCTCAGCAGGAATAACCGCCGCGGTGACGTTCGGACTTATTGCGAGCTTGTGTTCTAAGTCGAAGGAGAAGTAATTATTTAAAACGTAAGGACGTGTGATTCGACGTCCCGTAAAGAACAAACGCAACATTATAGGAGAGCGTGAAAACCCTCCCCATACAATAAGGTGTATGCTATTCTGCAGTAAAAAAATAACACCCACACTCTTAGGTGTGGGTGAAATCATTTACATATTACAGGATTGAACAATCGAGGTATTCCTCAAGCTCAGCTTCGTCCTTCTTTTTCTTTTCTCTTACTACTAAAAAAGCAGTAACAGCAGCAGTAACAGCGGCAACCGCTGAAATAAGTACTACCAACCAGCCAAATTTAGTTTTCTTTTCCATAAGACTACCTCCGTCTCTTTGTTACACATAAAATAATAACAGTTATTCTTTCAAAAGTCAACGAGTTTATTCAAGGCGCAGGTTAAAATTTTGTAAACTTAAGTGCTGAGTGTCTGAGCCTTTCGAATTTCAATGTGAGCGAGCTCTCGCGTTTAAAAATCAAAGAGAGATTATTCTTTGATTTTAGCAAGAGAGCGAGGAACAGTAGAAATTTGAAAGAGGTGCGAGGACAAACGAGGCGTGATATCGCCGTACGCAGTACCCAACAAACAAAAAAAGCAGGGCGTCGCGCTCTGCTTTTAAGGTCGTCATATTTAACGCTTTTAATTATGCTGATGCATTGAGTCTCTTCATGAGAGAAGCCTTGCTTCTAGCAGCTGTGTTCTTGTGCATGAGGCCCTTAGCTGCAGCCTTGTCAATCTTCTTGATAGCAAGACGAACTGCCTCAGCCTTGTTGTCAGCGTTAGTATCAACAGCAACGTATGCTTTCTTAACTGCTGTCTTAAGAGCACTCTTAGTAGCTTTGTTCTGAGCTGTTTTAGTAGCGATAACCTTAACGCGCTTCTTAGCTGATTTAATATTTGGCATTGTCCCACCTCCTTAATTTACGGTCATATAGACGTATATTAACATTATTGAAGAAAAATTGCAAGCATTTTATTAAAATAAACTCGAATTTTTTCTTAAGAATTGCGTATGCTTGCGGTCAATCACAAGATGTTGTGATTAAAAACCACCTGTAACACAAATGCGTTTTAAAAATCAGGAAAAAAGTTCTACTCTTCGTCAGGCATTTCTCGGTTTTTGCGATATCTTAGATAAACAATCGCGCAGATAATAAGCACAACCAAGGCGACTGAGCGGAATATCCACGAGTAAACTCCCTCAAAAAGATTGATAGTTTTGAGTAGTTCGTCCGCTAAGTACCAACCTGATAAGAACAAAAAGAACGCTGACAGGAAAAAGAGAAACTTAGACTCCTTGAATGCCTGATAAAAAAGATATACGGCAATAATCAGCCACAGTGCTGAGTAAATATAACCTGAAAACGCGTCCATCAGTCTTTCTCACCTCTCCTGTTTTTACGTTTTGATTTATTTTTAGTCATAATGAGTATGAAGATGTAGTAAATAACAATTACGATAGTTCCTATCTGCTGGATTATGTCGCCTAAAGTGCTGACAGGACTAAGCTGGGACAAAAAGTAAGTAAGCATTGTCGCACAGCCCTCAAAAATCAGGTAAATAGCGAGAGGACGCAAAAGCGGCATCTTTCGAAAATACGATGAAAACATAATTATAGCGGCTACAAAGCACACTAAAGCGGTCAGTATAGCAAGTAACATATTATCCTCCAGACGAAGTTATGATTAGAAACTTAAAAAACCATATATATTATATATGTAATGCCACTCGCTGTCAAATTCGAAAGAGAAACAGCTAAGCTTTTGACATTTCTCAAAAACGGCTCTATAATGCGGTTTTTTGGTGTATGCGACGTAAAATTTATCTTTGTTCATATATGTTCACAAATTGTTTACCAAAATTCACCTTGACTTTTTCTAACCTTTCTGCTACATTATAATACAGAGTTAGCACTCAAACACCGAGAGTGCTAAAACCTGAACATAAACTTCGGTGACAGTCTCGGGTATGATGATTGGGTGAGGTGATACAATGGAGCTTCAAGATAGAAAACAGAAAATCCTGCGCGCCGTTGTTGAAAACTACATTCAGTCGGGCGAGGCTATCGGCTCGAAAGCACTTATTGAGCAGACGGGGCTTTCCGTTTCTTCTGCGACTATCAGAAACGAGCTTGCAAATTTAGTGAGAGATGGCTATCTCTTACAGCCTCACACATCAGCAGGACGTATCCCGACTCACAAGGGTTATCGTTATTATATCGACCACCTTGTGGAGTCTCAACCGCTTGATTCAAGAGTCAAGGAATATATTGAAGATGTGATTTTGTCCGGTGCTGATGCCCCAGAGAAGATTCTGCAGAAAACCGCTGAGGTTCTCTCAAATCTTTCGGGTATGGCGGCGGTGACCACTACCCCGAGTACGGAAAACGCACGAGTTCACAAAATCAGATTTGTTATCACGGGACGACACACCTGTATGGCGGTGCTGATTACCTCAAACGGTATCATCAAAAGTCGACTGTTTCGAGTTGATTTTGTTGTAACACCTGAACTTGTGGCTTTGTTTGACAAAGTCTTGAACGATGCTTTCGTCGCAGTGCCTTTAAAGGACATCGACCGCGCGTTCTTGCAGTCAGTCGGAGCATCGTTTGGTGAGCTGTCACTCTTTATGCCTGACGTACTGCTCGCAATACTCGACTCGGTAAAACAGGCGATGCAGACTACAATTAATGTAAGCGGAGCGACAAATCTTCTGTTTTTGCAGGGCTTTGACATGAACAGCGCCAGAGACGTGCTGAAGTTTTTGTCAGACAGCGAGAACGTAAGCTCACTTATTAATACTAACACAAAAGGCACCAAGGTGATAATCGGCAAGGAAAGCGGATACTACGAGCTTTTTGACAGCGCTGTTATCACTACAAGATACACCATCGGCTCACGCTCTGCCGGAGCGGTTGCGCTCATAGGACCAATAAGAGCGGATTACAAAAAACTTATATCAATGATTGAATATGCGAGCGGTTTTGCGTCGAAGTTAATCGGCGAGTTGCTCGAGGTATAGGAGATAAATATGAGTAAGAAAGAAAAAATTAACGAAGAACAGGTAGAAAATACTGTAGAAGAAACAGTTGAAACTACTCAAACAGAAGAAGTAAAAGAGTTAACCGCTGAGGAGAAACTTGAAAACGAGCTTAAAGCTTCAAACGAGAAGTATATGCGACTTTACGCTGAGTACGACAACTACCGTAAGCGTACCCAGAATGAAAAGGTTCAAATCTACGCTGACGCTACAGCGAAAGCGGTTGAAGAGATTCTGCCACTTGCTGATTCGCTTACTATGGCACTTTCTCAGTTTGAGGGAAAAGATGTGCCACCGGAGTTTTCAAAAGGCATCGAGCTTATCGCAAATCAGCTGAAAAGTAGCTTCGATAAGCTTTCTGTTACACCTTTTGGTGAAGTGGGCGACGAATTCGACCCGAATATTCACAACGCGATTTCTAAAATCGAGGACGAAACTCTCGGCGAAAACGTCATCGCTCAGGTTTACCAGACAGGATATAAGCTAAATGACAAGATAATCCGTCACGCAATGGTTGTCGTTGCGAACTGTGACTGATATAAATTAGGTATTAATTAACAATCATACATTTGGAGGAATTAATTATGGCAAAAACAATCGGTATTGACTTAGGTACAACTAACTCATGCGTAGCAGTAATCGAAGGCGGCGAGCCTGTAGTTATCGCTAACGCTGAAGGCGCAAGAACTACACCTTCTGTAGTTGCTTTTTCAAAGACAGGCGAAAGACTCGTAGGTCAGGTTGCAAAGCGTCAGGCTATCACAAACCCTGACAGAACTATCTCATCAATCAAGAGAGAGATGGGTACATCATACAAGGTAACAGTTGACGACAAGACTTACACTCCACAGGAGATTTCAGCTATGATTTTACAGAAGCTCAAGGCTGATGCTGAAGCTTATTTAGGCGAAAGCGTAAACTCTGCTGTTATCACAGTTCCTGCTTACTTTACAGACGCTCAGCGTCAGGCTACAAAAGACGCAGGTAAAATCGCAGGCTTAGAGGTTAAGCGTATCATCAACGAGCCTACAGCCGCTGCACTTTCATACGGTATGGATAAGGAAAATGACCAGAAGGTTATGGTATACGACTTAGGTGGCGGTACATTCGACGTTTCGATCATCGAAATCGGTGACGGTGTTCAGGAAGTTTTAGCGACTGCTGGTAACAACCGCCTTGGTGGTGACGACTTCGACCAGAGAATCATCAACTGGATGGTTGCTGAGTTCAAGGCTGAAACAGGTGTTGACCTCACAAACGACAAGATGGCTATGCAGAGACTTAAGGAAGCTGCTGAGAAATCTAAGATTGAGCTTTCAGGTGTTACAACATCTAACATCAATCTCCCATTTATCACAGCAGACGCTACAGGTCCTAAGCACTTAGACCTTACACTCACACGCGCTAAGTTCAACGAGCTTACTGCTGATCTCGTTGAAAGCACAATGGGTCCTGTTAGAACAGCTCTTTCAGACTCAGGTCTTCAGATTTCTGAAATCGACAAGGTGCTTATGGTCGGCGGTTCTTCCCGTATTCCTGCTGTTCAGGAAGCTGTTAAGTCACTTATCGGCAAAGAGCCATTCAAGGGCATCAACCCTGACGAGTGCGTAGCTATCGGCGCTTGTATTCAGGCTGGTGTTTTAGGCGGCGAAGTTGACGGCCTCTTACTCCTTGACGTTACTCCACTGTCTTTAGGTGTTGAAACAATGGGCGGTATCATGACTAAGATTATCGACAGAAACACAACAATTCCTACAAAGAAGAGCCAGATTTTCTCTACTGCTGCTGACAACCAGACACAGGTTGAAGTAAACGTACTTCAGGGTGAAAGAGAATTTGCTAGAGATAACAAACAGCTCGGTCTCTTCGCTTTAACAGGCATCGCTCCTGCTCCACGTGGAATCCCACAGATTGAAGTTACATTCGACATCGATGCTAACGGTATCGTTAACGTATCTGCTAAGGACCTCGGCACAGGTGCTGAACAGAAGATTACTATCCACTCATCATCAAATATGAGCAAGGAAGATATCGACAAGGCTGTAAAAGACGCTGAACAGTTCGCTGCAGAAGACAAAAAGCGCAGAGAAGAAGTTGACATCAAGAACGAAGCTGAGCAGGTAGCTTATCAGGCTGAAAAGCTCGTTACTGACAACGGCGACAAGCTCGAAGAGGCTGACAAGAACACAATCAACACAAAAGTTCAGGCTACAAAGGACGCTATCGCAAACGGCGATGTTGAGCTTATCAAAACAGCTAAAGACGACCTTATGCAGTCTTTACAGGAAATCGGCGCTAAGCTTTATCAGGCAGCCGCAGCTGCTCAGGGTGGCGCTCCTGATATGGGTGTTGACCCAACACAGGCAGCTCCAAATGGCAACGCTGACCCTAACGTATACGACGCTGACTACACAGACGTTGAGTAATATACTGTAAAATAAATACACGGTGGCTCAGGTAAGAGTATGTTTTAGAGCAGAAACGGTGTCACTAAATAAAGGCTCCCCTGTGTAAGGGGAGCTGGCAAAATGAAATTTTGACTGAGGGATTGTGAACCTTTTAAACGTTCAGCGTTTATACTGAGATATTCTTTAACAACCCTCCCGTCATACTTCGTATGCCACCCTCCCTTACACAGGGAGGGCTTTGTTGGACAGAGATGTAATGCTGTAAAAATCTACTTGACCTGAGTCACCTTATCGTGTTTAATAACATATAGTTTGTTTATAAAGCAGGTGAACCCTTTTGGCAGATAAAAGAGATTACTACGAAGTCCTGGGCGTGCAAAAAGGCGCTACAGACGATGAAATAAAAAAAGCATACAGACAGTCGGCGAAAAAATACCATCCTGACCTTCATCCAGGAGATGCTGAGTGCGAAGCAAAGTTCAAGGAAGTAAACGAAGCGTATGAGGTGCTTTCTGATAAGGACAAGAAGGCCAGATACGACCAGTTTGGTCACGCAGGTGTTGACCCGAATTACGGCGCAGGTGCAGGTGGTTATGGCTCACCGTTTTCTCAGGATATCGACTTCGGCGATATTTTCAGCTCTGTTTTCGGCGGATTCGGGGGCTTTTCGGGAAGACGCTCTGCTAACCCTAACGCTCCTCGTCGTGGTACCGACGTTGAAACTACCGTGTACATTTCTTTTGAAGAAGCGGCAATGGGTTGCAAAAAGACAGTTGAGTATCAGGCGGTTTCCGTTTGTACTGAGTGTAATGGTACAGGTGCTAAAAAGGGAACTTCGCCTAAAACCTGTCCAACCTGTGGCGGCAGAGGTCAGGTAACAGTAAACCAGCGTACACCGTTCGGCGTTGTCCAGACCTCACGTGCTTGCGATAGCTGTAAGGGTCAGGGAAAGATTATTGACTCCCCTTGTAAGGCTTGTAACGGTGCAGGCAGAGTAAGACGTAAAAAGACTGTCGAAATCAATATCCCTGCAGGTATTTCCGATGAGCAGGTACTGAATGTTTCAGGACGCGGAAACTCAGGCTCCAACGGTGGTCCTGCGGGAGATTTACACGTTTACGTGGGCGTTCGCCCTCACGCTGTATTTGAAAGAAGAGGCGACGACGTATGGTGTGAACTTCCGATTACTTTTGCTCAGGCGGCACTAGGTGCTGAGGTTATAGTCCCGACCCTTTACGGAAAAGTCAGCTACAATATCCACGAAGGTACCCAGCCAAACGATGTCTTTAAATTAAAAGGCAAGGGTATTACCCATTTAGGTTCAAAATCTAAGGGTGACCAGTACGTTAAGGTGGTTATCGAAGTTCCGAAGAACCTTTCATCAAAGCAGAAGGAATTAATCAAGGAATTTGATAACGCAAGTAGCGATAAAAACTACTCTAAACGCAAGACTTTCAAACAAAAATTAAAAGATTTGTTCTAAGTGACCAATGTAAGGGCGACTATTAGTCGTACGCATGCGTAGCACCAAAACAAATAATAAAAGCGACGGATACTCTCCGTCGCTTTTTATGTTTCAATATAAATCATCAAGTTCCCATTTTAAATGGTTGTTTTCGATGTATGTATAATGCTCAATGTAGTCACGCTCATTTCGGATAATGTGGTCGATGAAAGAGCGTTGCCAAAGTGTTTTGCCATATTGATGTGTAGTGAATGATTTCAACCTTGCAATCACATCTTGTAGGGGAGGGTCTCCGTGCCCTCCCGTAGGTGGTTCGTATCTGACCAACAAATGTATGTGATTAGGCATAATAACGTAATTATCAATACTAATATATTGATATTGAGTGTCAATATATTCAATAGCATCTTTTACCTTTAAACCGATGTTTGCCAACTGCGTTTGCGGGAGGGCGCGGAGACCCTCCCCTACAATTTTACTGAGTAATGCTTTACGGTCTTTTACACATACGGTGACAAAATACACACCTGTGCTACTGTAATCATATTCTTTCAACCTTGTGGATTTTCTTTTTGGGAGATTGATATTTTCCATAAATTTACTCTTCCTCGCTATACTCCAGAATATCGCCTGCATCACACTGCAGTGCCTCGCAAATAGCGGCAAGAGTCTGGAAACGGATAGCTGTTACCTTGTTGTTCTTAATTTTTGAGAGGTTGACGTTTGAGATGCCGACTTTTTCAGCAAGCTCGTTTAGTGACATTTTTCTTTCAACCATCATTCTGTCGAGTCTAAGTACTATTTTTCCCATATTTTCCTCCGATTAAATCAGACCGTCAACTTCTTCTTCAAGGCTTGCACCATAAGAGAAAATCTGCGACAGACACAAGCAGATAAGACCGATAATAACACCGTCAAAAGAAACAGAAACCTCGCTTACTATACCATTTGCGAGCGAAACACCCGTGATGATAGATGTGATGATGAAGCCTACAACCGGCATAGCGATTGCGAAAATGCCCATTTCACGAACTCTTCTGACAACATCTTTCTGGAATGGAGAAGTGCTTGTTGCGTGCTTGTAGTTGCCCATAATTGTGTGAAGAATGATGTCGAGATTACGGAAAATAAGTGCCATAAGAATGAAAGTAATCATAATTCCTACAAAAGCCATAATCACAGCGAAGTTGTTTACATCGCCACTCTGGGTGAGTGCATATACATCGAATCCGTAAGCATCAAATGTTGCGAAGTCTGCACCCTCATCAGCGATACATTCAGCGATAAAGTTTTTGTCGATTATTGTAATAAAGACCATCAATGCACTGATGCCTGCACCAATCCAGTGTACGATTTCCATAATCTTAGATATTACCGACAATGCCTTGTTAAGTTTGTTTCCTTTTTTCATTTTCATATACCTCCAAGTTTTTAACCGTTCTTGCGGTTAACTCATTTTCAAATTTTGATTTGATTTTTGTCTTCAACGCGTTTCAGTGATGCTAATATAACACACGATTTTACGTTTGTCAATACTTTTTTAACGTAAAACATTAAAAAATATTCGAAAAAGATTAAAATCATATCGCGAAACGTAAACAAACGCAAAAATCTTTCAAAAATGAAGAGTATAAATATTATTGAAAAATAGTTGTGTCAGGTATAATATATATGTAATGAAATGTTAGGAGGGGTTTTGTGAAAAAATTAATCAGCTTGGTTCTTGCATTTATTATGATAACATCAGTTGTGCCACATTTTAGCATCGTAACAAACGCTTTAAACACCGAAGAGGTAGCCGTATCCTCTGAACAGGTTGAGTTTGACTACGAGATAAACGAAGACAATACTTTGACAATAACGGGTTGCTCAAACCCACCTTCAACGCTTGTTATTCCGTCTGATATAAACGGCCACACCGTCACAGCAATTGGAGAGAGGGCATTTGAAGGTAGATTTGAAATTCACCAAGTAATACTTCCTGATAGTGTTGAAATCATAAAAGAATGTGCGTTTTCTTATTGCTATAGTATTAAAAAAATAGACTTTGGTCAAGGAATTAAAACTATCGAAGATTCAGCTTTTTCAAGTTGTTTTGAACTTACGACCATAACTATTCCAGATAGTGTTTTGATTATTGGAATAAATGCTTTTGGGGGTTGCTATAATGCTGAACAGATAGAATTAGGAAGTTCAGTACAAGTAATTGGTGATCTGGCTTTTTGTAGCACAAAAGAAATCAACCTTAATATCCCAGACAGTGTTGAGATTATCGGCAACAGAGCTTTTGATGAATGTTATTCTCTTGAAAGCGTTACTATTGGAAACAGCGTTAAGAATATAGGCGATCGTGCTTTTGCTTGCAATTATGAATTAACCGATATAATTATTCCAGATAGCGTGGAAAGTCTGGGTGAATCTATATTTTACAATTGCGGTGTTCTCAAGAGCATTTCTCTTGGCAGAGGTGTTAAGTCTATAGGAGAAAATGCGTTTGATATATGCTCCTCCTTAGAGCGCATAGATGTAGATAAAAACAATCCTGTTTATTACAGCATCGACGGTGTGCTATATTCCAGAGAAGACGATTCACTTTTTGTTGTGCCTGAAAAGTGTAATCCAGAAACAATAATAATCCCTGATGGAGTAACAGAAGTAAATCTATATCAGTTCAGTGGTTGTGATAATCTTAACAACATTACCATTGGTAGTGCGGTTGAAACAATAGACGGATTGGATTCTGGTCATACATCTCTTGAAAATATCCATGTTTCTGAAAACAATCCGTACTATTTTAGCGTTAATGGTGTTTTGTATTCTAAAAAAGACAATTCTTTGGTAAAGTATCCTGCAAAAAACAAAACAGAACATCTTGTTATTCCTGACGGTATTACTCACATAAACAATCTGCCGAATAGTGATAATATTTTGAGCATTACTATTCCGCAAAGCGTTGTAAGTATAGGAACAGCTGACAGTGGTAAAAATCTGCAGAATATTAATGTAGATAAAAATAATAAAAACTACTGCAGTGTGGACGGGGTTTTATACAATAAAGAAATGACAAATCTTTTGTGCTATCCTTCTGCAAGTGCAATAACTGACTACGTATTGCCTGAAACTGTTGAGTCAGTGACAGATAATTTATCAAGCACTAAGTATTTGAAAAATATTTATCTTCATAAAAATGTATCGTATTTCAAGATTGATCATCAGTGGGGATTGGTAGGCGAGTGCATAGAGAATATATTTGTCGATGACGACAACCCTGTTTACTATGATGAAAATGGTGTTGTGTATAGTTATGAAGACGAGAGTTATCTTTGTATTGCTCAGCACAGCAAGGTGAAATCTTTGAAGTTGCCAGACAGACCTCAGTATATGTTGCCGTGGTGGAAAGCTTTTGTAGATTTAGAAGAGCTAGAAACAGTGATTGTAGGAGAAAATATAGATGATGTTGCTCTTGCGCCTGTTTGCAACGCTGTGAATATAAAAAATATCATTGTTGATGATAATAACCCTAACTACTGTGATATAGACGGTGTATTGTATTCAAAGGATAAAAAGACCCTTCTTGCTTATCCGCGAGGAAGAAATGCCGATACATATAAGATTCCTGACACTGTTGAAAAAATAACATTTGGCGCATTTTTTAATGATATGGACCTTACCCACATCACTATCCCTGAGAGCGTTGAGTATGTCGAAGATTGGGCGTTTTTTAACTGTCATAACTTAAAAGATGTCACTGTTTCAAAAAATATAAAAGAGTTTGGTGTTTCAATCGGTCATATCTCCTGGGGTAATTTTTATGCAGGCGGAAGTGAAGGTGTTCTTAAAGATATAACCATTCGAGGCTACGTGGGTACTCCTGCTGAAAGCTATGCTCTGGAATACGGTTTTGATTTTATATATATTTCAAAAGAGGCTCTGTTGGGCGATGTGGATTTGGATGGAAATGTTTCAGTCATAGACGCTACAGCTATACAGATGAGTTTAGCGTTGATTATAGAGCTTGACAGCGAAGCGTCGAAATATGCTGATACAGACAGAGATGGTTGCGTTTCGGTTATGGATGCAACAGCGATACAAATGTTTTTAGCTCAACTTATAGACAAACTTTAAAAATTGGATATAATTGTTTATATTGAAAGGAAATCACTATGGAGTGGACACAAATTACGATTAATGTTAAGCCTTGTGATATTGATTTAGCGGGCGATATTGCGAATATGACCGTGCCGTACGGTATCTACATCGAAGATTATACTGACCTCGAAATCGGTGTTCAGGAAATCGCTCACGTTGATTTGATTGATGAGGATTTACTTAAAAAAGACAGAAATGTCGCCAAAATTCACATCTACATTGACCCTGAGGATTCACCTGCTGAAGCTATTGCTTTTTTAACACAGCGTTATGAGGCGGAGGGAATCGAGCATACTATTGAAGAAGAAAAGTGCGAAGAAGACGACTGGCTCAACAACTGGAGAAAATATTTCAAGCCGACTGAGGTTGGCGAAAAGCTCCTCATCTGCCCGTCTTGGTATGAAATAGAGGATACAAAAGGTAGAGTAGTACTCGATATTGACCCGGGACTTGCGTTTGGTACAGGTAAGCACGAAACTACTCGTCTTTGCCTTTCAACACTCGAAAAGTATGTAAAGAGTGGCATGAATGTACTCGATGTCGGCTGTGGTTCGGGAATCTTAGGTATCGCTTCAATTTTACTCGGCGCAAAGGAAGCGTTCGGTGTTGATATTGACCAGATGGCAGTGCGTACGGCTATTGAGAACGCTAAAGTCAACAAGGTCGAAGATAAGTTTTCCGTAGTCTGCGGAGACCTAACGGAAAAGGTCGAGGGAAAATACGACATTATTGTTGCAAATATCGTAGCAGATGCTATAATATTCTTGTCAAAAGGTGTCAAAGAGTTTATGAACGACGACACGGTTTACATTATGAGCGGTATTATCGACTCAAGACTTTCTGATGTTGAAAACGCGCTCAAAGATGATTTCACTATCATCGACGAGATTTTTGATAACGGCTGGTATTGTGTGGTGGCAAAGAAACGCTGAACCACCGAGCTTTTTGTATTTCAATGTGAGCGAAGTCTCGCGTTAAAAATCAAAGAAAGGATTTAATCTTTGATTTTAGCAAGAGACAGAGGAACAGTAGAAATACAAAAAAGATGCGAGGTGAGTAAGGCGTGACAAAGAAGCGCTGAAATCGTAGGGTGCGATGCCCTAATCGTACCGAAAAATGGTCGAGCGTGCGCCCTTACAAATTTACGTTTCATCAAATAACCATCACATTACTGTTTTATCATTTATCTTAACTTATATTATCGGAGGATTTTACTATGAAAAAATCAAGCAGAGACAAGCTCAATTTATTTTTCTCATCATTCTTAGTTATCGGCTTCATCATTTGCTCTTACTTCTTTATGTCACTCACAAGTAGAGTAGGTCAGGCAGCCGCTAACCTGATTTCTGTTGCAGTGTATGTTTTGTTCGGTCTTATCATTTTTTACGCTACAAGAGTTGGCGAGGGAGAGGCTATTAAGCGTTTTTCACCTATCGTGCTTTGCATTTTAGATGTTCCTGCGCTTTTTATCATCATCGCATCTTTAGCTCCTGCATTCCCACTTCACGATGCACTTGCTACTCAGCCTGTTGTTTTGACATTTGCTTGTATCGCACTTGGCTACGGCATTCCATACACATTCCTTTCAGGTTTTGAACTCAAGGAGGAAATCAGCGAAGATGCTTTAAGCGAAGCTTTAGTACAGGGCGGTATCGCTGAAGAACTAGCTCAGGCTGACGAAGTAGCTACTGAAGAAGACGTAGAAGACTTAGAAGCTCTCGACGGCGTTGAGGCTGAGGAAGTTGAGGCTGAGGAAGTTGAGGCTGAGGAAGTTGAGGCTGAAGAAACAGCTGACGCTGAATAATCGCTCGGTTTTTTATTATTAATCAGATATTATTTTACGGGGCGGACTGTGGTTCGTCCTGAAATTTTGAAAGAAGGTATAAAAATGGGTTGTTCACATGATTGTTCAAATTGTAGTGAGAACTGCTCTTCACGTACAGCTCCACAGGATTTAATCGAAAAATTAAACGCAATGAGTAGCGTCAAAAAGGTTATCGGTATCGTGTCAGGTAAGGGCGGTGTCGGAAAAAGTTTAGTTACTTCGGCTTTGGCTGTTGAGCTTAACCGCAGAGGCTACAAAACAGCGGTTTTGGACGCTGACATCACCGGTCCGTCTATTCCTAAAGCTTTCGGTATCAAGGAGAAAGCTAAGGGCAACGAGTTTGGAATTCTTCCTTGTACAACAAAGACAGGTATCGACATTATGTCCGTTAACTTGCTTTTAGAAAACGAAACAGACCCTGTTGTATGGCGTGGTCCTGTTATCGCAGGAACTGTAAAGCAGTTCTGGAGCGATGTTATCTGGAAAGATGTTGACTATATGTTCGTTGATATGCCACCTGGAACAGGTGACGTACCGCTCACAGTTTTCCAGTCGCTCCCACTTGACGGCATTGTTGTGGTTACATCTCCGCAGGAGCTTGTTTCCATGATTGTAAGTAAAGCTATGAAGATGGCTGATATGATGAATATTCCTGTACTCGGTGTAGTTGAGAATATGAGCTATTTTGAGTGTAAGGAGTGCAAAACTCAGCACAAGATTTTCGGCGAAAGCCACATTGACGAGATTGCAGAAGAATTCGGCACAAAGGTACTCGCAAAAGTTCCGATGGACAATTCTCTTGCTAAGTGTGTTGACACAGGCTCAATCGAACTTTTCGTTGGTGATTACTTCGAAAACGCTACAAACGTTATCGAGGATACATTGTCGGTAAAATAATTATAAAACAAGGGCTGTACTGTATAGGTACAGCTCTTTTTTGTGCATAATATATTCGGTGATGTTATGGAAGAATTGCCACAAAAAGCGAAAGCTGTGATGGGGATATACGGGGCAGCTGCAACTTTAGCACAAGGAACAGTTGCTTTTTTTGGCTTTAAACGTGACGATTTTATAGTGATACTTGTAGCTTTGCTCATAGTTGCGACTGTCGGCTCGTATGTGTATATCGTGCTGTATTTTAAGCACTACAGGTACTTTATCTCTGATGGGGTAATAATAATAAAAAAAGGCGCCCTCTTTAAGAGAAGGCACCTCATATATGTCAGTAAAATAAGCACAATAACTATCCACGAAACGTTTGTCCACAGGTGGTTTAAGCTCTGCACAATATTTTTTCATGTGCAGGGTAGTGTTGTGAAATTATCATTCGTTCCGATTGAAAAATCAGAAAGCCTCAAGGAAATTCTTGATAGCCGCGATTGATTTATCAGCGGCGAGGAATCGAAACTCCATAAAGTCCATAAACTGGTTTTCGTCGAAGTCGTCAGAAATACAGCGTAAAACCGCACATTCCACGCCATTTCGATAGCATACCTGAGCGACAGCGCCACCCTCCATTTCGCACGCGAGAGCGTCGAACTGTTCAGCTATCGAACTACGCATTTCCTTTTTGGCTACGAAGATATCGCCTGTTGCGATTCGACCAAGCATTACGTTGGTGTTTTCTAAATCCTTGCACGCGTCAAAGAGCTTCTTCGCAACATTTTCGCTGACAGGAATGTCGATTCTTGTTTCATCGTTATATTGGATAAGACCTTTCGGGTCGCCCATCTGTGTACCGTCGAAATCGTGCTGAACGCAGTCTTTGGAAATAACAATATCGCCGATTTTGAGCTGTCTTGAAATTGAGCCTGCGATGCCACTGTTGATGATAACGTCTGGGCTATATTTATCAATCATAACCTGTGTACTCATGGCGGCGTTTACTTTGCCGATACCGCACTCGGTCATAACAACTTCTTTGCCGTTGATAGTACCGCAGATGTACTTCATTTTAGCGAAAGTTTCTTCCTTTTTGTTGTCCAAGAGTTTTGCGATTCCCTCAACCTCAATCGAGAGCGCACAAATAATACCTATCATAATTAATCTCCAAATCTGTAAGTTATTCTAAGTTTTTGGTCTGATACATTAATGCTGTGATGCCTGCGAGCGGAGCCGTCTGAGCGCGTAAAATTCTTGTGCCGAGTGTCGCAGGAATTACACCGTTTTCTTTTAAAAGCTCAACTTCACTTTCTTCAAAACCGCCCTCGGGACCTACGAATATTGAAAGGGTTTTCACGTCTTCGTCTACGATATCTCTGAGCTTTTCGCCACCGCACTCATAAAATACTATTGAACGCTCAAAGTTTTTACAAAGCAAGGACGCTTCTTTTAGAGTAAGCACGTCTTTCACCTGAGGGATAATACCTCGACGTGACTGCGATGCCGCACCTTCTGAAATCTTTTGCCAGCGTAGGACTTTCTTTTTCATTTGCTTTTCGTCAGGGCGGGATATACAGCGTGATGTCAGTACAGGGACGATTTCGTACACTCCGAGTTCTACGGATTTCTGAACAATATCGTCCATTTTGTCGCCTTTTGTCAGCGCCATAAATAGCGTGATTTTAACGCTGGGTTCCTGCTCGCATACGGTGGAACTCAAAATGTTGACTACAACGCTGTCAGGGGAAAAAGAATCGATTTCACACTCGTGACGTCTGCCGTCTAAAGTGCAGAGCGTGAGTGCTTCGCCCACTTTCATTCTCAGCGATTTTGAGATGTGTTTAGCGTCTTCGCCCGTGATTTCAAATTTATCGCCCGATATAACGGGAGTAAAAAACCATGCCATAAGTTTTCTCCATTTGTAAATGTTAAAAAAATAATAACAGATTGCGTTGTTAATTGCAATAATTTGCTTTTGATGTTAATATAAATCCGTAAACAAAATTGTAGAGGACGGCGACCCCGACGTCCCGAAGAGGGATACTTGTTATGCAAATGTTTGTGATAAGGAGATAATTATGAAAGCACAGGAATTTTTAGAGCTTTTAGAAAAGAAAAATATAAGGTCAGAAGAGCTTTCTGCTTTGGTGGTTGAAGCTCTGTCACAAAAAGGACTCAAAATCGCTACTGCCGAGAGCTGTACAGGCGGTCTTGTTTCAAAGATGATAACCGACGTGAGCGGTTCTTCCTCTGTATTTGACTGCGGAGTGTGTTCTTATGCCAATAGTATAAAGAGTAAGATTTTAGGCGTGAAAGAGGAAACGCTCATGACCTACGGCGCAGTGAGTGAAAAAACTGCGCAGGAAATGGCGCGCGGAGTAAGACTTTTAAGCAAAGCGGATATTGGTGTATCCACAACAGGAATCGCAGGTCCGATGGGTGGCTCACAGTATAAGCCTGTCGGTTTAGTATATATCGGAGTAAGCACGGAGAAAGGACTCAAAGCGTATAGAGTAAATATGGCTCAGGGAAAGGTCCCTAATCGTCAAAAAATACGAGAACTCAGTTCTTTGTGCGCACTTTATTATGCACTTTCCGAAATTGAGGAAATCTAGTAAAAAAGTATTGTAATTTGTACCTTTATATGGTAATATAATGCTGTATGTTTTACTATGGGGTAGAACATCTTCGACATTTTTAAATATTTTTTATAATAAAAATGACAGGAGTTGATTTTATGGCCAGAGTTGCCGGAATACTCATGCCAATCACTTCCCTTAGTTCACCTTACGGAATAGGTACTATCGGAAAAGAAGCGAGACAGTTCGCTGACTTCTTAAAAGCTTCAGGTCAGAAAATTTGGCAGATCCTGCCTGTAGGTCCGACAAGCTACGGTGATTCACCGTACCAGTCTTTCTCAACCTACGCAGGTAATCCTTATATGATTGACCTCGACACACTTGTTGCAAAGGGGCTTTTGGAAAAAGATGACCTTTCAAAGTACGACTGGGGTAGCGATGAAGGTTACATTGACTACGAGAAAATCTACAACAGCCGTTTTGAGGTTCTTTTCACTGCTTACAAGAACTTCAAGGAAAAGGAAGATCAGAAAGCTTTCAATTCATTCAAGCGTAAGAACGCTTCATGGATTAAAGACTACGCTCTTTACATGGCTGTAAAGAAGGGCTTTGATATGCAGGCTTGGACACAGTGGCCTGACGAAGCTATTAAACTTCGTGAAGAAGCTGCTATCAAAAAGTACGAGCGTAAATACAGAGAAGAAATCGACTTCTGGAAATGGGTACAGTTTGAGTTCTATACCCAGTGGGAAGATTTCAGAGCTTACGTTAACTCGCTCGGTATCGAGATTTTAGGCGATATGCCTATTTATGTTGCTATGGACAGTGCTGACACATGGGCTAACCCTGAGGTGTTCTGGCTTGATGAAAACCGCGAGCCTGTTTGTGTTGCCGGATGTCCTCCTGATTACTTCTCTGAAACAGGTCAGCTTTGGGGCAACCCTCTCTATGACTGGGATTATTTAAGAGAAAACGGATATGAGTGGTGGATTAAGCGTGTTGAAGCTGCATCTAAGCTCTTCGATATTACAAGAATTGACCACTTCCGTGCTTTTGACACATATTACGCTATCCCTTATCCTGCTGAGAATGCTATCGGCGGTGAGTGGAAGATAGGTCCTGGTATGGACTTCTTCAACAAAATGCGTGAAGCTTTAGGCGATATTCCGATCGTTGCTGAAGACTTGGGCGAACTTTTCGACAGCGTTAAGAAGTTGCTTGATGACTCAGGCTATCCTGGTATGAAAGTTCTCACATTCGGCTTTGGCGATGGTTGGGACAACGATTTCTTACCACACAGATACACCGAAAATTGCGTAGTTTACACAGGAACTCACGACAACGACACAGTAAACGGCTGGCTTTCAACTGCTCCACAGGCTGAAATCGACTTCGCAAGACAGTACTGCAACATCTATGACGGCGACGATTTCTGCTGGAAGCTTATCGAAACTTGCTATTCCAGTATCGCGAATTTCTGTATCGTTCAGTTACAGGACGTTTTAGGTTTAGGCTCAGAAGCTAGAATCAACATTCCATCAACCTTAGGCGGCAACTGGACTTGGAGAGTAAATCCTAATATGCTTACTAAAGAAATTTCAGATAAACTTTATAATTTAGCACAGACACACTCACGATTGGAGGATAACTAAAATGGGTATTACAATGGAACAGCTTACCACTATTTCACAGAGCGAATACTGCAAAAAGCCTAAAGAGTTAACTTTGGAGCAGCTTCACTTTGTACTTGGTAAGGCAATCATGGGCGAAATCGCTGACAACTGGCAGAAGAGTAAGAAAAAGCACGCTTCAAACAGAAGAGCTTACTACTTCTCTGCTGAATTCCTTATGGGTAGAATGATGTACAACAACCTCTACTGCTTAGGTATTCTTGACGATGTTAAGGCTTTACTTAAGAGCAAGGGTATGGACATCAACGCATTTGAAGATGTTGAGGATATGGCGCTTGGTAACGGCGGTCTTGGTCGTCTTGCTGCATGCTTCCTTGACTCAGCTGCTACACAGGAAGTTCCACTCGATGGCTACGGAATCCGTTACAAGTACGGTCTTTTCAAACAGCTTATTGAGGACGGCTATCAGGTAGAAGTTGCTGATAACTGGCAGAAATTCGAAGACCCATGGTGCGTAAGACGTCTTGACGAGGCTGTTGTTGTTAAGTACGCTGATAGTTCAGTAGTAGCTGTACCTTACGATATGGCAATCATTGGCTACGGCACAAAGAACATCAACACTTTAAGACTCTGGCAGGCTGAGCCTGTTGAAGAATTCGACTTCATCGCATTCAACAACGGTCAGTATGACCAGTCAGTTAAATCTAAGAACGACGCTGAGAACATTTCTAAGGTTCTTTATCCAAACGATAACACTTACGAAGGTAAGGTTCTCCGTCTTAAGCAGCAGTACTTCTTCTGTTCAGCTTCTTTACAGGACATCATCAAGAGATACAAAGCTAAGTATGGCAACGATTTCTCACACTTTAGTGAGCACGCTGCTATTCAGCTTAACGATACTCACCCTGTATGCTCAATCCCAGAGCTTATCAGACTCTTAGGTTTAGAGGGCATCTCATTCGAAGAGGCATTCCAGATTGCTCAGAAGACTTTCGCTTACACTAACCACACAGTTATGGCTGAGGCTCTTGAGAAGTGGGATATCTACCTCATGAGAAACGTTATTCCTGAGGTTTACCACATTATTGAGCTTATCAACGAGCGTCTTTGGAACGACTTCAAGGGCAGAGGCATGACAGACGATATTATCCACAGAATGTGTATTCTTTCTGACGACAGAGTTCACATGGCACGTCTTGCTATCTACGGTTCTTCTTACGTTAACGGCGTTGCTTGGATTCACACTGAGATTCTTAAGAATGACGTATTAAACGACTGGTACAAGATTTACCCAGAGCGTTTCCAGAACAAGACTAACGGTATCACACAGCGTAGATGGCTCGGTCTTTGCAACCCTGAACTTTCTTCTTTCATTTCTGAAAGAGTAGGCGACGGCTGGCAGAGAGATATGGCTAAGGTTGACAAGCTTGCACAGTGTATCGATAAGGACGCTGTAAAGGCATTCAATAAGATTAAGGCTACTAAGAAAAAGCAGCTTGCAGCTTACGTTAAGAAGATGGAAGGCAAGGAAATCAATCCTAAGTTCATCTTCGACGTACAGGTTAAGCGTCTCCACGAGTACAAGCGTCAGCTTCTTAACGCTTTCTCTATCATGTGGATCTACTTCATGATCAAGGACGGAAAGTTACCTGATTTTGAGCCAACATGCTTCATCTTCGGTGCTAAGGCTGCTCCTGGTTACAGAAGAGCTAAGGCTATCATCAAGTATATCAACGAAATCGCAGACCTCGTAAACAACGATCCTGATACAAAGGATAAGCTTCAGGTTATCTTCGTTTCTAACTACAACGTTTCTTACGCTGAGAAGATTGTTGTTGCTGCTGATGTTTCTGAGCAGATTTCAACAGCTGGTACAGAGGCTTCAGGTACAGGTAACATGAAGTTCATGTTCAACGGTGCTGTAACACTCGGTACTTACGACGGTGCTAACGTTGAGATTACTCAGCAGGCTGGCGAAGAGAACGAATACATCTTTGGCGGCAGAGTTGAGGATATCGAGAACCTCAAGAAGAATGGTTACGATCCAAAGGCTATCTATATGACTAACCCAATGTTAAAGAGAGTTGTTGACACTCTTGTTGACGGCACATTCGACGATGATGGCGCTCAGGGCGAGGGTAGCTTCGCTGAACTCCACAACGCTTTAGTTAACGGTACTCACTGGCACATCGCTGACCACTACTTCCTCTTCTACGATCTCCCAATGTACGTTGAGGCTAAGCTCCAGGTTAACAAGGACTACAAGGACAAGATGCTCTTTGGTACAAAGTGTCTTGAGAATATTGCTCACTGTTCACAGTTTTCTTCTGACAGAACAATCCTTCAGTACGCTAAGGAACTCTGGATGGTTAAGTAATTTATATATTATATACAATTTATCCCCGCCATTTTTGGTGGGGATTTTTTGGTGTGTAACCGCCTTTTTGTAGGATTTGTCAAAAATCGCGCTTTTAATTCTACACTCCAAAGGGTTTTCGTTTGTTGACTTCTCAAAATCCTAATGTTATGATTAAACTGTATAAATATATTGGAGGCGTACTTATGAAAAAGTTACTTTCTATTTTACTTGCGCTTATGATTACATTGTCCGCTTTTATGGGTTTAGGTTTCTCAGTATCAGCTGAAGATGCTGACACTCTCGCTGTTACAGTTAATGGCGTTACAACTAACGTAAAAGTCGGCGATACCTTCACCTACACTTACACACTCACTGATATGAAAGCTTTGTGTGCTGAAGCTGTTATCCACTACAACAGTAGTTTTGTAGAGGTTAATGATGTGAGCGAAGACGATGAGGACGCATACTTAGATTATCTGGAGCAGTGCTTCCCTGTTGTTAATTCAACTGTTGTCTGCAACACTGAAGTGACAGATACTATCCTGTATAATTTCTATACAGTTTCCGGTATCCGCTTTGCAGGTGAACAGCCTCTCGCAACATTTGAGTTCACAGCTAAGGCACCGGGTGAAACAACTATCAGCACTGAAATGGTTGAGCTTGCTGATACAACTACAGTTTATGTTGATAAAACTGCTGACGGTCATGAAAAGATAAATGACTATGTTTACGGCGAGTTCGTTACATACGAAAAACCGGAAGAGCCTTCATCAGAGGAGCCTTCATCAGAAGAACCTACAACTGCTCCTGTAGTGAAAGTTGAGAATGTTACAGTTGAGCCATCAGTAACAACTGCAATTGTCAGCTGGGATGCACTTGAAGGTGCAGTGCAGTACTGGGTATATAAGAATGACGGTAACGGAAACTGGGTAATT
>JAFTYK010000040.1 GCA_017464765.1 Ruminococcus sp. | reverse complement strand
CTTAAACCCTGATTTTGATGATGAGGCTAAAGCTAAAGCTTATGCGAATGTCGAGTTTTATATCCGCACTTTCTATGTGCTTAGATACGCGCTTAGTGCGTTAATCAAATTAGTAAGAATCAGATACAAGAGATAATATAAAGGAGAAATAGTTATGAGCGACCATCCTATCAACTCTTTAATGGATACAACAATGAAGAAAATTAAGGAAATGATTGACGTTAATACCATCATCGGTGACCCAATTACCACTCCTGATGGTACAACCATCATTCCTGTTTCCAAGGTAAGCTACGGCTTTGCAAGTGGCGGCTCTGATCTTCCTACAAAAAAGGATAATAAGGACTGCTTTGGCGGTGGTAGTGGTGCAGGTGTTACTATCAATCCTGTTGCTTTTCTGACTATCACCAAGGGCAACGTCAAGCTTATTCCAATTGAAAAATATGATGGCGCTGTTGACCGTATTGTGGGTATGGTGCCTGATGTTATCGACAAGGTTTCTGACCTTATCAAGAAAGATAAAAAGGACGATATCGACACATCTGATTTAGATATGGATATCGACGAGTTTGATATCTGATAGTATAAACTAAAGGCTTTTTTCATATTATTAATTGGTGATGATATGAGAAAAGCTGTGTGTGTTGTATTGATATTTACACTTTTGTTTTATAGTCAAAGCTTTACAGCCTGTGCGAATGACGTTTCTGTGTCGGCACAGGCTTATGTGCTGTATTGTGTGGAAAACGGCGAGGTTCTGCTCTCTCATAATGAAAACGAGAAAATGAAACCCGCTTCTACTACAAAAATTATGACTACTCTTTTAGCGCTTGAAAAAGCGAAAGAGAATGACAGGATAGTCAAGTTTGAGGATTCGATGATAGCAGAAGGAAGCTCGATGTATCTCAAAGTTTCTGATACGCTCCATCTTTCTGACTTAGCAGTTGGTATGATGATGGCATCGGGAAATGATGCCGCTAATGCTGTGGCGCTTACTTTAGCTGAGAGTGTTGAAGATTTCTCCGTTTTGATGAACAAACGCGCAAAAGAAATCGGTATGAAAAACACAAACTTTGTCACACCATCGGGTCTTGACGATGAAAATCACTATTCTACTGCTTACGATTTAGCGCTATTGATGAGTAAGGCGCTTGATAACGAAAACTTTTGTGAGATTACTAAAAATACTGATATGACGGTTTCGTTTCTGACACCCAAAAAGCAAGTTTCTTACCATAACCACAACAGGCTTTTATCGCTTTATGAGTACTGCATCGGCGGTAAAACAGGGTATACCAAAAGCGCGGGGCGGTGCCTTGTTTCAGCGGCAAAAAAAGACTCGGTGACGCTTGTAGCGGTCACACTAAATGCGCCGTCTGACTGGGAAGATCACCAGAAGATGTACGACTACGGCTTTTCAAAGCTCGCATCGGTGAATTGTGATGATGAAAAGAAAAGTTTCAAAGTGAATGTGGTTGGTGGAGAAACAGAAGAAGTTTCCCTTTACTGTAAAGAAAGCGATGTGGCGGTAGTTTCTATTGACAATAAAGACAAGGTGAAACGCACGGTGTATACTCCACAGTTTGTGTACGCTCCGATAAGAATAGACGACCAGCTCGGAATGGTGGTTTACACACTAAACGGAGATATTATTGCCCAGAATCCGCTTTATGCTCTTAAAGATGTGAAAAGGGTAGAAGAAAGTAAAGTAAGACAGTTTTTCAGAAGATTGTTCAGATAAATTAGAGGAGACAGGACGTATGAAAAAGGAACTCGTGAGATTACAGAAAATGCTCGCTGACTGCGGTGTTGATTCGCGCAGAAAATGTGAAGAGCTTATCAGACGAGGAAACGTTAAAGTTAACGGCAAGGTGGCTGTTATCGGCGACAAAGTTGACCCGTATTCGGACAAAGTTTACGTTAAGGGTAAGCGTGTAACCGCTGCCGCTAAGCCAAAATACAGATACATAATGCTTAACAAACCCCGTGGTTATGTGACTACTATGAACGACGAGCGTGGCAGAAAATGTATCAAAGAGCTGATTGAGGATATCGAGGAGAGGGTATATCCAATCGGAAGACTCGACAAAGACAGTGAAGGTATGCTTCTGCTTACAAATGACGGTGATTTTGCGAATCATATTATGCATCCGAAAAAGCACATCAATAAGGTTTACCGCGTAACAGTCCGTCCAGCTATTACCGAAGAAATGGTCGAAAAGCTGCAGACTGGTATTGTTCTCGATGGCAGAAAAACCGCCCCTGCGCAGGTGAGAGTTGTCACTAAGCAAGAGGGCAGAGTGGTGCTTGAAATAGTTATCCGTGAGGGAAGAAACCGTCAGATAAGACGTATGTGCGAAAGCTTAGGCTTAGAAGTCGCAAGACTTAAGAGAGTTGCAGTTGGTACTGTAAAGCTTGGCGGACTAAAGCAGGGTATGTATCGTGACCTTTCAGCCGACGAGGTGAAGCGACTTTCTCATGACCCAAACCCTAACAAAAATCAGAGATAAGAGGTGTAATATGCTTACTATTAAACCTACTGAAAATAAGGATATTTTGGCGAAATGCGGGGTGGATAACGCCACCGTGCTTATGTGCATTGAAGACGGGGTTGAGAAAGGCTACATCGGTTTTAATCAAAACGGCTATGTACTCGATGTTGTAGGATTTGAGGTTTATTATGCCGGAAAAGAATTAAAAGGTGAGAGTTATATTATCGCTGATACACTCGTTAAAGCGCTTGGTTCTTACGCGCTCAATCACTCGTGTTTCTACATTGAATGTTCGAAAAAAGAATTATTCGAAATTCTCAAAATTTTCTCGTTTGAAGAAAATGACAATAAATTAACAATTAATCTTCAACAGTTATTCAAAGTGTGCAAAAATTGAGTTTTGCACACTTTTTTCTTGTATTTTCCTACTGTTTGAGATATACTATATAATGACGAAAAATAGATGTTATTTAACGTTAGTTAACATATTTTTAGGAGGAAATGACATGAGTTTTTCAAACGTTTCTCAGCTTAGAGAAGAACTCAACAAAACTTCCGCTTACGAAATTCTTTCTAAGTTTTTCGATGAGGGTAGCTTTTGTGAAACTGACGCATTGCTTAAATCCGAGGGTAACTTTGCTGAAGCTGTGACAGGTTACGGCACCGTTATGGGTGTTCCTGTTTACGCTTTTGCTCAGAATTCGGACGTTAACAGTGGTGCTATGAGTAAGGCTCAGGCTAAAAAAATCGCTAGACTTTACGAGCTTGCAAAGACTACTGGCGCTCCTGTTGTAGGTTTTTACGACAGCGTTGGCGGTATGCTCACACAGAAAGATGACCTGCTCTACGCTTACGGTGAGATTTTGTCTAAGGCTTCTACTGTTTCGGGCGTTGTACCACAGCTTTCCGTAGTGTTAGGCACAGCTTTAGGTACTACAGCACTTACTGCCGCTTCTGCTGACTTTATTATTATGAGTGAGGGTGCAGAGCTTTCTATCGAAGTAGCACCAAAGAGCGCCGACGCTTCATTTAACGCTAAAAAGGGTATTGCTAACATCGTATGCGAGGATAAAGACTCAGCTATCGAGAAGGCTAGAGACCTCATCACATACTTCCCATCAAATAACTTAGACACTGCTCCTGTTGACGATGCTTGCGCACCAAAAGCTGACGCTGAGTGCGAAATCTGCTCTATCGCTGATGCGGATTCACTCTGCTTTATTAACGAAGAATTTACAGACATCGCTACCACTGCTTTTGGTAGATTAAACGGCGAAGTTGTAGGTTTTGTTTCTACAAACGGTGACGTTGTTGACTGCAAAGCAGGTCAGAAGATTTCAAAATTCGTTCGTTTCTGCGATGCTTTTTCAATTCCAGTTCTTACTGTTGTTGACGCTAAGGGCTTTAGTTCGCTTAAGAGTGCGTCAAAGGTTACAAACGCTTACGCTGAGGCTACTACTGCTAAGATTGCCCTTGTTAAAGGCACAGCTGTTGGCCCTGTTTACATTGCTTTAGCTGGACAGGCTTCAGGTACTGACGTAGTGTTCGCGCTTGAAAACGCTGTTATTTCTCCTATCAACCCTAAGGCGCTCGCTTTCATTATGAATGCCGATGAAATGAAAGTTCCTGTAGAAGAACAGGATAAGGTTGCCGATGAATTTGCTAAGAAAGAGTTTTCTGCAATTAATGCGGCACAAAACGGCTATGTTGACGATATCGTTTCAAGCGAAAATCTTAGAGTAAAAGTAGCACAGGCTTTAGAAATGCTAAGTTCTAAGCGTGTCGAAACTTTACCTAAAAAGCACTCAACAATCTGATAAATAAATCTTCATATATACGAAAGGATAATAACTATGAAAAACTTAAGAATCACCGTTAACGGTACAACATACGATGTTCAGGTTGAAGAAGTAAACGGCGCTGTGGCTCCGGTTGCTGCTGCTCCTGCACCTGCTCCTGCTACTGCTCCTGCTGATGCTAAGCCACTTCCTTCTCCAATGCCTGGTACAATTCTTTCAGTAAACGTTACTCCTGGTCAGGCTGTTAAGGCTGGCGACGTTCTTCTTATCTTAGAAGCTATGAAGATGGAAAACGAAATCAAGGCTCCTTCTGATGGCACAGTTGCTACAGTAAACGTTGAAAAAGGCGCTACTGTTGATTCAGGTCAGACACTTGTTACATTATCATAATCAAAGGTGAGTTATTATGGCAAAACAGATTAAGATTACAGAAACTGCTCTGCGTGATGCTCATCAGTCGCTGATTGCTACACGTATGACACTCGACGAGATGCTTCCTATCTTAGACAAGATGGATAAGGCTGGTTTTTACTCACTCGAGTGCTGGGGCGGTGCTACATTCGACAGTTGCTTACGTTTCTTAAACGAAGACCCATGGCACAGACTCCGTACTATCAAGGATCACTGCAAGAACACAAAGCTTCAGATGTTATTCCGTGGCCAGAATATGCTCGGCTACCGTCACTACGCTGACGATGTACTCGAGTATTTTGTACAGCGCTCAGTTGCTAACGGTATCGATATTATCCGTATTTTCGACGCACTTAACGATATTAAGAACCTACAGACTGCTATCAAAGCGGCTAAAAAAGAGGGCGCACACGCTCAGGTTGCTATCTCTTATACAACAGGTCCTGTATTCACTGACGAATACTATGTTGAGTACGCTAAGAGAATTGCTGATGCTGGCGCTGACTCTATCTGTATCAAGGATATGGCGGCACTTTTAACTCCATATGCTACAGAAAGCCTCGTTAAGGCTATCAAAGCTGAGGTTGATTTACCAATCCAGCTTCACACACACTACACTTCAGGTCTTGCTTCAATGTGTCTGTTGAAGGGTATTGAGGCTGGTGTGGACATCATCGACACAGCTATTTCTCCACTCGCACTCGGTACTTCGCACGCTCCTACTGAATCAATGGTAGCAGCTTTGATGGGTACACAGTTTGATACAGGCATCAAGCTTGAAGAACTCACAGATTTAAGAGACTACTTCATGACTCTTAGAACTAAGTATATGGACTCAGGTCTTCTTGACCAGAAGATGCTCGCAACAGATGCGAACGCTCTTATCTATCAGGTACCTGGCGGTATGCTTTCTAACCTTCTTTCACAGCTCAAGCAGGCTGGAAAAGAAGATCAGCTAAACGAAGTTTTGGCTGAAGTACCAAGAGTAAGAGAAGATTCAGGTTATCCACCACTTGTTACTCCTACATCACAGATTGTTGGTACTCAGGCTGTGTTCAACGTTATCACAGGCGAGAGATACAAGATGTGTACTAAGGAGTTCAAGGATATGGTAGCGGGTAAGTACGGTACAACTCCAATGCCTATCGACCCTGATTTCAGAAAGAAAATCATCGGCGATATGGAGCCTGTTGACTGCCGTCCTGCTGATTTACTCGAGCCGGAACTTGAGAAGCTCAGAGCTGAAATCCCTGAGTGGATTGAGCAGGAAGAGGACGTATTATCCTACGGTATGTTCCAGAAGGTGGCACTCGACTTCTTCGAAAAGAGAAGAAACGAAAAGTGCGGTATCAACGGTGACAAGCTCAACAAGGATAGTATGATTCACCCTGTATAATTCTAGATTAGAATTAAACAGGCTATAAAATGCTTTAAAAGAAATAACGCAGGGCGATTTTACTTTTCGCCCTGCGTATAGTTTACAATTACATATAATTTGCCCCCTTAGTTAAATGGATATAATAAATCCCTCCTAAGGATTAGTTATGCGTTCGATTCGCGTAGGGGGTGCCAAAACCGTCTGCAAAGCAGGCGGTTTTATTTTTTTAGTCTGATTTTATTGTAATGCGACAAAATATGTGATAAACTGAAGTTACCAAACTAACTGAATATGTGTGAAATTGGGTGTATTTTTCTTTTATATGAATAAATGCGCTTGTTTTTGCGTACACAAATAATGTAAATTTGATAAAAATGCAGATTCCATCATTGTTTGTGTGTGCGAGTGCACCCATTTCACATTGAGTTAGTTTGGCGACTATCGGGGTTTGCGTTTTTTGTGCGGTTACTTCGGTAGCCGCACTTTTTATTTTAAGGAGAAATGTAAAATGAGTGAAGAAAAGGAACTGACGGGTTATCCATCTATCGACAAACCTTGGCTGAAGTATTACACAGAGGAAGCAATCAATGCCAAATTGCCGGAATGCACTATGTATGAATTGCTTTGGCAGAGCAACAAGGATTACCTTGAGAATACCGCACTAAATTACTACGGTCGTAGATTTACATATAGTCAGTTGTTTGATGGCATTGAGAAAGCCGCAAAAGCCTTCTCTGCCTTAGGCGTAAAAAAAGGTGAAGTTGTTATCATATGTACAGTTAATACACCCGAAATGGTCTATGCGTTGTATGCACTTAATCGGTTGGGTGCGATTGCGAATATGGTCGATCCTCGTACTAATGTTGATGGAATCCGTGAGTATATTTTGGAATCTGATGCTCGATTTGTTATGACTATAGATTTAGCATATCCTGCCATCGTAAAAGCAACCAACGGTACTGCTGTTGAAAAAATAGTGGTCGTTTCT
>JAFTYK010000039.1 GCA_017464765.1 Ruminococcus sp. | reverse complement strand
TTGACATTATATATATATATATATATAATTAGATGTATAATTTTTGTGCGATTTGCCAAAGGTTATACATTTTTTATTTTTAGGGGGATTTTACAATGCGTATTATCTTAGACACAGACAAGAAAACAATCACAGTTCCTTGGAATTATCAGGACAAGCTCGATGCAATCAATGAAATTATTATGGAAGTCAGCCAAGACGAAAAAAAGCAAAAGTCATTTACAGGTTACATCGATGAGCTTTGGAATTATTGCATTGAACACTCTGACAAATGCGTAAAAACAGGTGCTAAGCCTTTCAAAAAGAAAGACAACAAAGAGGTTAATGCATAATGGGTGCGCCTCGTGTAACTCCGCAAGAAGTTATTAAAATGCAACAGCTTTATAGAGAATTAGGTAACTATGCCGCTGTTGGAAGAAAATTAGGTCGTAGCGGCTCAACAGTTGCAAAATATGTTAAAATGCAAGGTGTTCCGCAAGCTCTGAGAATAGCTGTAGAAAATTTGATGCAGAAAGGTGAAGTATAATGGCAGGTAAACTAACAGTACAAGGATTTCAACAGTTTTTATTATGTTCTAAAACAAAGATTATGTTAGACACTAAGGAAGCGGCTACTGTATCTAAAAATGAAAAAGTTAATATTCCTATTGAAAAAAACTGCAAAATGTACTGTGTATGTGGAATGAATTCCACAAAAGATGTTATCGATATAGAAGACGGTATGCACACAGTAATCCAGTTAGTATATGACCGAGTTTCAGGAAAAATATCTATGGAAGAGTTAAGCAAAACGCCTTATAACGAATATAAAGCTGAGGATATTATTAAGCCTATATATGATTTAAAAGGTGCGCGCGGTAGAAATATGAAAGTATATGAAGATAAGTGTGTACTTACAACTAAAGTCACTATCGGCTCAGTACTAACCAGTAATGCAACAGACGGCGAAAAAACAATTTATTACTCAGATGTATTAGGTGTGCAATTTAAAAGAGCTAATCTCACCATTGGTTATTTACAGTTCGAAACTGCATCAAGTTCGATGAATAACAAATCAAGTAACTTTTGGAATGAAAACAGCTTCACCTTTGAAGAAGGTTTGAATCCTGAAATGGAAATAGTAGCTGAACATATAAAGAAAAAAGTTGAAGAAACAAAAAGACAAAAAAATGCACCTGTAGTTGTAACAAATCAGGTTTCTTCTGCTGATGAACTCAAAAAGTTCAAAGAATTACTTGATATGGGTGTTATTACTCAAGAAGAATTTGACGCTAAGAAAAAGCAGTTGCTTGGTTTATAATTCAATATATCATTTAGAGCAGGCTTAGTCCTGCTCTTTTCTTTTGTCTTTCATTAGGGTATACCCCTATGACAAAGCATTTATCATTCTATTTTTATGTCATATAAATTATACCATATATTTTGAAATATTTCAAATATTTTCACAACCCTATTGACACACTTTTGGAATCGAGGTATAATTATAGTAGATTAAGAAAGGTCGTGAATATATGAGAGTTGGTTATGTAAGATGTTCTACTATCGAACAGAACGAGGCGCGTCAGCTTAAAATGATGACAGAGCAAAACGCGGAAAAGATTTTTACTGATAAGGCAAGCGGCAAGAACACAGACCGCCAAGAGTTCAAAGCGATGATGAATTTCGTTAGAACTGGTGACATTGTTATTGTCGAAAGTATTTCAAGAATTGCAAGAAACACACGCGACTTGCTTTCTATTGTTTCAGAGCTTACGGAAAAAGGTGTTGAGTTTGTAAGCCTTAAAGAGAATATCGACACCACTACCCCACAAGGTCGATTTATGCTGACAGTATTCGGCGCACTCGCAGAGCTTGAAAGAGAAAACATTTTGGAACGTCAGCGTGAGGGCATCGAGATTGCCAAGAGCGAGGGCAAGTATAAAGGCAGAAAGCCTGTTGAGTATGACGAAGAAAAATTCGTTTCACTTTGCAAGAAGTGGCGCGCAGGAGATATGACCGCTACTGCTGTAATGAAAGAGTTAGGACTAAAACCAAACACTTTCTATCGTAGAGTAAAAGAAAAGGGATTATAATTAAGGGAGGTTATTATTTATGGCAGATTGGATAGTAGCGGCTTGGGATTGGATAGTTGCAAATATGACAAACCTAAAAGACTTTTTATGGATAGTCTTTACTTTTATAGCTACATTAGTAGCTATACTAACTTATCGTCGAGCAAGATATACATTATTGCAACCATTAAGAACAGAGGTTATTAAAAGACAGACTGATTTATTAGTAAATTTATTAGATTACTTTGATGAAACCGTATTATATTCCTTTAAATTAGATTACTGTAATATAGTATCTTTCAATGTGATCAAATTATTAGAAAGATATGGTATCAAATTTAGTGACGACACTATATTAAAAGAGATTGAGGAAGAACGAGCAGGAGCTATATTTGATAAAAATATTTTTCTTCAATCGTCAGATTCTAAAGCAGAATTAGAAAATCAATATAAAGTAAACAAAGTTAATCTAAACAATGATAAAGTTGAAGAAGTCTTTTTTACAAAACAACATTTTATGTGCAAAAGAGAACTTGTTAATTATGCCAACAACCCCTTTATGCCTAAAAAAATAAAAAAACTTCTCAATGAAATCGAATCAGATATTAACGATAATTTATCTATGTTAATGAAACTATTAAATGAATTCTATACAAAAATAAATTCAGAACAAATTTTAGATGAAGGCTTTCTTGTCAACGAAGTATGTAGTGCGGTTTATAATGAATTTAACACAAGAAGTAAAAAACACGATGAAAAAATCAAAAAAATCAAAGAACTAATTGGACAGTATTTAATGGTTGACAAAAAATGGTGATTGACTTTTGGAAAATTAGAGGTACAATACACATGACAAGCGTGCTGATTAGATAACAAAATCAGCGGTCAGTTGAAAAGATTTAGAACATATCAAGGTATAGAAAACCCTAGAATGGTGTGGCACACACCATTCACTTTTAATCAAGGTGTCCGGAGTTCGAATCTCCGATGGGTCACCAACACAAGAAAACCATTGAAGTTCTAAGGAATTTCAATGGTTTTTCTTTTTATGTCAGCACGCTTGATTTTTTACACTTTCCCCTCTTATCAAGCGTGCTGATATTTTTATTCATTCTACGGGCTACCATTGATCGCCCCTACATTAAGTGTATTTTCTTGGCTTAAAATAATACTTTGATAAATTAGTTTTTTTCTAATATTTTGAATTATATGTAACTTTTTAGAATTATTTTGCGACTTATATAGTGTAAGCTAATACTTAAAAATATTAATGAGGGTTATTATGGAAGACAAAAAAATTATTGATTTGTATTTTTTGCGGGATCAAGACGCAATTTTGCATACACAGGAAAAGTATGGTACTTATTGCTATAAAATTGCATTCAACATACTGAGAAATTTCGAAGACTCAAGCGAGTGTGTTAATGATACCTATATCGAAACATGGAATTGTATCCCTCCCCATCGTCCAAATCTCTTTTCTGCTTTTCTTGCTAAAATCACGAGGCGACTTAGTATAAGTAAACTAAGAAAAAACATCGCTAAAAAACGTGGCGAAAATACTGCTACTTGCTTTGATGAACTTAACGAATGCATCGCTGATAAAAGTGAAGTCTATGAAAGTATTGAGGTTGAAGAGCTAAAGTACATTATTGAAAAATTTCTATTAAAACGTTCTAAAGACGAAATGAATATATTCATTTGTCGATATTTCTACGGAGATTCAATTGCTGATATAAGTAAACAATTTAATTACTCCATCAGTAAAATAAAAATCACTTTACACCGTAGCAGAAAAGCATTGAAAGAACATCTTATAAAGGAGGGTGTGTTCAGTGAATAACGAAAAACTAATTGACGCTATTGGATTGATTGACGATAAAATGATAGCTGATGCTAAAAAGATAAAAGTGCATCCTTCTCTATATAAAAAAGTAATAGCTGCCGTTTTAATAGTAGCTATAATACCTGTTGCTATATTCGGAGGATTACATTTGTTCGGTAGATTTTTGCTGGCAGGTTCCAGTGACCCATCGCTAAAATACTCTTTCAAAACGATTGAGATTTTAACCTTATGTGAAACAAGTTTCAGTTTTGACGGCAACTCAGCTGCTGGAGCAACGCCAAACTCATTAAATAATAGCATCGGAGCTAACCCTATCGAGATACACTACGCTGATGATATGAGAATGATATTCACCACTCAAAATGGTATTTTTGAACATGTGAGACTAGCTGATTATGAATATATTGAATCTAGCTATAACCTTGAGAAAATAGGTCTTCCCGGTTTTAACCAGGGGGATAAAACTACTATAATACAAGTTGACAAGAATGGTGATTACGCCATACTTATTTCTTCAGATAGTATGTCGCAGGCTAATACCGAGCGTTGCTATAAAATGCTTGATTTCGTTACTGGTGAACTCACAGAAATTAACAGCAATGAAATTCCTGATACATTTGTACCATTCAAACTATCACCTAACTCTTATATAGTAAAGCATGGCGATTGGCTTAGCAGCAATATGGCAGAGTGTACTGCCGAAAACGATAAAAATCTTCAGTGTTTTATCAAAGTATCAAAAGATGAAGAAAAAGGATATGTTATCGGTAACGCTGAACTCGTTGAAAAGCATGAAGACGGTAGCTCTAAAACATACAGACTTTTCGACTGAAACAACTTAATGATATGAAGAAAAAACGTTTACTTTTAATTATTGCCCCAATAATCACAATTGTTCTGGAAACATTGCCTTATGGCGTTATAATGCATTTTATGTCGCCACCTCCCAATAACAGCTTCCCAGAATTTTTCTCTTTTTTTAGCACAATCCCTATGGGATATGCGAGATTTGGACCAATGCTTACCGCAACAATCAGTTGCATGATACTCTTTTTATTGATTGTTTATTGTTTCGTAGAAAACTCAAAGTTGCTAACAACAATTAAGGTTTTGCTGTATATCACAGAAATCTTATCTTTATGTCCACTAATTTTAGGATTCAAATATCTCACATTGGTCGGAGGATTAGTTACTCTTTCTATGATGATCGAATTGATAATGCTGCATGTAATTAGAGAATAAGTATAAGAACACTCAGTGATTATACTCACTGAGTGTTCTTCTTTTTTATTGACAGTATTCGACATTTAATATATATTTAAACCATATTAATTTTCGGGAGATTTTATATGTCGAAGTTTTTAAAACAATTCAAACATACTATTGATGTCACATCACCTGATGCCGATGAACTGATACACAGTACCCACCGAAAACTTGACTATACGATGCTTCTCGCTCGCAACTTATTGGTTACGATTGCGGCTGTGCTGTTTATATCATCGTTCTTTTTCGAAGAAATATATAATATACTCAAGGCGATTGCGTACTTCTGCGGTGCTGGTGCATATGTTTTTGAACTTTTACTTCTGACTGATTGTTTCAAAACAAAGGTACCTCATAAAGAGATGTTTATGGTATACTGTCTTGGACCGTTGTATCTTCTGATGGGACTAAACTACATATTACACTAAACAAAAAGCCATATCGGTAAACTACCGATATGGCTTTTATCATTGTATTTATTTATTTAATTAAATCAATCTTTACGTCGCCCACTCCACAGTTAATGTCAACTTTGCTGTTGCCGTTGCCGAAAGTGGTCGCTTTATCAAGATTTTTACCATCAACTTTGACTGAGCCTAAGGCTTTTTCAACTTCAACTCTGTATGTAACATCGTCTGTTTCTACGAGTGTGAAGTTTGCTGAACCGACACCGCAGTTGAGTTCACTGTTGCCAAAGAGCTTAGCTTCCAGCTCACACTCCCCTACTCCAATATCAAGACTTAGATTGCTCATAGAGCAGTTTTCAATAGTGAGCTTTCCTGCTCCACCTTCAATATCGGTTTCGGTATTTACGATTACATCAGTGAGTGTTACTAAGCCTGCGCCTAGTTTTAAATCGAGGTCGTATGTAGTAAGTGCATCAACTGAAAGCTTTGCAGCTCCTGTTTCGATAGAAACCTCATTGAATACTGTATCTTTAGGAACTGTGAGTATAACAGTGTACGACTCATCATTAACGCTGAATAGTCTTTTTGTATCATAGATTTTAAGAGTATTATTCTTTTCCTCGACCTTTAAGTATTTGTGGTTACTGTCGATAGAAAATTTGTCGCCTTCTTCGATGATGAAATCTGCTGCGCTGATTTCAATATCAAGTTCTGTGTAATCCCTACTAAAAGACTGTGAAGATAAATCGTGAACCGAATCCGAACTCTTATCAAACACATAGGTAAATAAAGAAAGTGCGCTTAATATCCCACCGAATATCATAATTATCAGAAAAATCGCTAATATCATAGCGATATACTTTATTATTCTTTGAAAGTCGGTCATTTGATATCAACTCCTCCAAACATACAAGTTCCTTCAATATATACAGTCACCGTATTTGCCGAAGAATTAGCGTGATTCTTGCTCGACATTCCACCGAAAATCGAATTAGAATTAATTTTAACATTAACATTCTGTGGCACAAAAACATCGATACCGCCGAAAATTGCAGTTGTCTTGATAACGCAGTCGTTAGGGATAGTAGCATTTCTCAGGTCACAATCCACTCCACCGAAGATAGCGTTAAGCTCAGCTCCTGTGAATACTTCACCCGGCGAATAAACTACATCCTGACCGGAGAAAGTGGCTGTAGCTGTTCTGACGCTTCCACCCTGCTGTACTACCTCATCCATAACTTTCTTAGTTTTACTACTCTTAAATGAACCGAAAATCATCTTAGCGCCGATAGCTACGATAATAAGCGGGAACAACAGCTTTAGAAGTAAATCAAAAGCTAAAATTTCCTGTGAACATAAGAGCAGGAACACACCGATACATAAACCGATGATGTTGCCTGTTTTATCAGAATCAGTAAAAATACCGATTAAGCACGGAATGATGATAAACAGTGTCCACCAACCATCGAAGAAAATATCTATATCGAACAGTCCGAGTGCATTACCTCCAAAGATAATACCAACAGCGACGAGGATAATACCCCAAATAATAGAACTTGACTTTTTCATAATTGTCTCTCCTTTACTATTAATATATTAAAATATTTTTGTTGTCCATTCACTACAGTCCCAGACTTCGTCTACTACATCAAGATAGAATTCAGGCTCGTGGCAGATAAGAAGAATCGAGCCTTTGTATTCTTTTAAAGCACGTTTGAGTTCATCTTTTGCATCTACGTCAAGATGGTTAGTAGGCTCGTCGAGAAGCAGAATATTAGTTTCCTTGTTAATAAGCTTGCAAAGTCGTACCTTAGCTTGTTCACCACCGGAAAGAACTCTAACCTGGCTTTCAATGTGCTTGGTAGTTAAACCACATTTAGCAAGTGCTGCTCGGACTTCGAACTGATTATATGAAGGGAAATCCTGCCACAGCTCGTCGATACAGGTAGTAGTATTATCAGGAGAACTTTCCTGTTCAAAATAGCCGATGAGCAGATTATCACCCTGCTCCACCTTACCGCTGAGCGGTGTGATAAGACCAAGTATGCTTTTTAACAATGTGGTTTTACCGATACCATTAGCTCCAACGAGAGCAATTTTTTTACCACGCTCAAATGTTAAATTGAGCGGTTTTGAGAGTGGTTCATCGTAACCAATCACTAAATCTTTAGTTTCAAAAATAAATTTGCTTGGAGTTCGACCAACCTTGAAGTTGAATTCAGGCTTTGGTTTTTCCTGAGCAAGTTCAATAACGTCCATTTTATCAAGTAATTTCTGTCTAGACATCGCCATATTTCGTGTAGAAACGCGAGCTTTATTTCGGGCAACAAAATCCTTGAGTTCAGAGATTTCTTGTTGTTGACGTTTGTATGCTGCTTCAAGCTGAGCTTTCTTCATAGCATACACTTCTTCAAAATGGTGGTAATCACCAACGTAGCGATTAAGCTCCTGGTTTTCCATGTGATAGATAATATTGATAACCTCATTAAGGAAAGGAATATCATGAGAAATGAGGATAAAAGCGTTCTCATAGTCAATCAGATATCGTTTCAGCCAAACGATATGTTCTTCGTCTAGATAGTTGGTAGGCTCGTCCAAAAGCAAGATATCTGGCTTTTCAAGTAAAAGTTTAGCAAGCAAGACTTTGGTACGCTGACCACCCGACAAATCGGTTACATCACGATCCATACCAAAATCAAATAATCCTAACGCTCTTGCAACTTCCTCAACTTTAGCGTCAATTACGTAAAAATCGTGAAGCGTCAAAGTATCCTGAATAGTGCCAAGTTCGTCAAGCATTTCAGTCATTTCCTCTTCACTTGCTTCGCCTAGCATGTCGCAGATTTCGTTCATTCTCTTTTCAAGTTCAAAAAGATATGAAAAAGCAGACTTCAGCACATCTTCGATCGTCATACCTTGTGAAAGTACAGTATGCTGGTCGAGATAGCCGACACGTACGTTCTTGGACCACTCGACTTTACCTTCGTCAGGCATTAGATTACCTGTGACGATATTCATAAATGTAGATTTACCCTCGCCGTTAGCACCGATAAGTCCGATATGCTCACCTTTTAACAATCTAAAAGAAACATCGTGAAATATTGCACGATCACCAAAACCGTGCGATAAATGTTCAACGTTTAAAATACTCATAAACTACTCCATTGTATTAATATGTATTATAATAACATATTTTGTGAGATAAGTGAAGATGTAGAATAAAAATAGAAATTCGTTTTTAATGTTTTTGGCACGGCCACCGAAATCTGAGATTTTGGGGTAAGGAGGAGTGACGATTAGGTCAGGAGACGATTTTAATGCAAAAATCGTCGCAGACCTAGATAGTCTGCGACGACGTTGGAGCGGGTGATGTATGTTCTTCTAAATTATTAGTACTACCCCGTTTGTTGCCATTGTGATACAAACTTGAGCATCAGCGCTCTCCCTAAAAACGCTCCACTGGAGCGTTTTATTTACGGTCGCCTTCGATTCCCATCCTTCCGCATTCTTTAAGTAAAATTAACGGGTATCCAAAAGGATACCCGTTAATATTTATGGAGCGGGTGATGTATATTCTTCTAAATTATTAGTACCACCCCGTTTGTTGCCATTGTGATACAAACTTGAGCATCTGCGCTCTCCCTAAAAACGCTCCACTGAAGCGTTTTATTTACGGTCGCCTTCGATTCCCATCCTTCCGCATTCTTTAAGTAAAATTAACGGGTATCCAAAAGGATACCCGTTAATATTTATGGAGCGGGTGATGGGAATCGAACCCACCTCCTCGGCTTGGAAGGCCGATGCACTAGCCGATGTGCTACACCCGCGAATATGCGAAGTTTTTACTGCAGAAGTTATTCTAGCACAAACTTCGCCATTTGTCAAATATTACTGTGGATTATTATCAATACGATAAATTTCCTGATTGTCGATATCAATATCAGGAATAATAATCGGTGGGATACCACAGTTAGCTGTAACGGTGGTCACAAAAGCCTTCAGATAAGGGAAAAGCCCCTTGAAAGTCTCGGTATGAATACGTTCTTTCTTTTCGCCCTCGTTAAAAGCAAAAATTCCTGACATTACAACGTGAATCTTAAACTTATCAGGGTTGTTAGAATCGTACACTTCGATATCAAACTCACCTTTACAAACGTTGTTTTTAGCATACTGAACGTTGTACTGATACTTATGTGCAAGCTTAACCTGTGTACCATTTTCAAGAAGTGCTACAAAATCAAGTTTATCCACCTTATAACCTTTAAGAGATACTATAGGCATAACTATTCTCCTTACATTATATGTATATTTTTATAAAGTATAACATATTTTTGCGATATAATAAAGTATTATTTTTTTAACCTCGATATTGACATAAAATAAAAATATGATATACTAATTCTTGTTGTTGGGAAGTAGCCAAGCGGTAAGGCAACGGACTTTGACTCCGTCATTTCGTGGGTTCGAACCCCGCCTTCCCAGCCAGAAATACAGGTGCATCAATGGTGTGCCTGTATTTTTTTATTTTCGGGGTGTGGAGTTCGAACCCGAGAGGGTCTGAGCGTTAAGAAAACGATACAGTGTATCGTTTTTAGCAAAGAGCGGTGAGACGGGTACTGTTTGCATCGCAAACGGTCGTCGAGCCATTAGTATGCTAGGCGTAGCCTACGCAGACGATCTCCCCGCCTAAGAGCCAGAAATACAGGTGCATCAATGGTGTGCCTGTATTTTTTTATTTTCTGATGTAAGGTTGAACCATAAAAATAACAGGTGCAGTAAAATGCACCTGTTTTATTTATTCGCTTAGTTTCAATGTTATGTCTCCGCTACCAGTACGCACTAAACAATTACTACCAGTTGAACCAATCGGTTCAATGATATCGCCACTTGCTGAATCTGTGATAAAATTCTTACTCGTTAAAAACTCTCCGTATATTGAACCGCTCACGGACCATAAATTCAATTCTCCTGAATCAAAAGCTTCTAGAGTAATATCTCCACTTGTAGAATGCATTTCTGTGAGATTAGTAACCTCAGTGTTTATACTATCCTGATCACCGCTGTTACTTTCAACGTATAAATTATCACAAGTTACAAGAGAAATGTAAGTGTCTCCACTTGTTGTTTTTACAGATATATCTTCTGAATCTGATAATTTTTGCAGATAAATATCTCCACTGTTTGTTGAAAGAGTAACATTTTTTATCGAACAAAAGCCAACATCTATTTTTCCGCTTGTGTTGCTAACTGTTAAAGAGTCAGTAACACAGCCAAGCACATCTATGTCACCGCTATTTGCTGAAATTTCGCAGTTTTCGAAACTAAAATTCTTGTTTTCATAAATAAATATATCACCGCTGGTAGTTTTTATTGTTAAGGTTCCAAAGTTTTTCTTAGGCAAATATACAGTAATGCAAGGTGCTTGCGTTGCTATATTAATCCCCCACACACTGTTTATTGATGTATTATCAGCGCGTTTGATAATGAGTTTTTCATTTTCAACATAAACCTGATGTTTTAAATTATCTTGTGCCATAACCCTAACATATGCTTTTTCTTCACTTGTTAACTCAAAATTTATATCAAGGCTTGTCTCGTCAATATAAACATCAGTAAAATCATAATCAACATCATAAACACTAACTTTATACTCAACATTGTTATATGCAGTGTAATCGAGTTTGGATAAATCAAAACTTAGTGACCACAGCACTGCAAAAAGTATCACAAGACCTGAAAGAATCAGAGTTACAGAAACAATCAAGGCAGTTTTTACTGATTTTTTCATTTAGCAGTCCTCCCTACAAACATACGTTTTAGCCCTTTCACGCAAAGCTTTCCAAGAAAAAATGTACCTTTTGCAAAATAGTTTGTACCTATGAACAAAAGTATCGTAAGACCAGCACAAACTAAAGCAAAGGATAGGAAAATTAGCGAATTCAAAAACAATCCTTTAAACAAACTTACAAAAATACCAATAGCAACAACCAAAGTAGATACCGCTACACTAAGTACAACCGCATAAAGGGAAACAACAACTGCCCAAATTGATATGTAAACTGCTAAGACCACTGAAAAAACAGCTATTAACAATGACAACCAGATTGGCGAACCAAGAGCAATAAGAACAATTTCCCATACACGTAATGCTCTGTTAGGTTTTGCTTTCGCCTTGACAATTTTTGATAGAGGAATATCCATCATAATCTGCGATACTATTTCATCAATTTCACCAAGAGAAGAGACTGCCTCTTCCTCGCTCTTTCCATCTTCTACGCTATCTTCGATTATTTCGCAATAATAATCAATAGATTTATTAATATCTTCTTCGGGTAAGCCGTGAAGCCTGCTGTTCATTTCACATATAAAATCTATCTTATTCATTACAATCCTCCTTAGCTATAAATTTGTATATTGACAGAATTTCTTCCCACTCTTTTTTGAACTCTTCTATACGTTTCAGACCAAGTTCGGTAATGTGATAATACTTTCGCAGTCTGCCGTTATGTTCAGCACTGCGCACCGTAAGCATATTCGATGATTCTAAACGCCTTAGAATTGGATATAGAGTAGATTCACTAATTTCGACATACGGTTTCATATCTTTTATGATTTTATATCCATAGGAGTCTTCGTTTTTTATAGCTTTCAATACACAAACATCAAGTAAGCCACGTTTCAGTTGAATATCCATAGAATTCCTCCCTCGCTAATACTATACATCACATAGTATTGTGTGTCAAGCAGTATTTTCTGAATATAATAATTTTTGACTATTAATGCAGAAAAGAAGTCGAGAAATCCAATATATCACAAGAACAACTATTGCGTATATTTACATATTAATGTATAATTTGTATGATAGTATTTTACACAAGGGGTGTTATTATGAAAGTATTTAACTGCATTATGGGTATTTTCTCATTATTCGCCGCATTTTACTGTTTCTTTATGCCGGGTGTTTCAGCGGTTATGACTATCGGTTGGATCGTTACATGCTTGCTCGGTGTAATCGGTTTTTGTGGTATTTTTGAGTATGCTCGCAACAAAGAAAAGAAAAGTCAGATGATTAACGGTACTGTTTCACTTATCCTCGCTATAGGTGCTGCTGTACTCTCCACAATCGCTATGTTCGATGTAACACTGCGAGCTACATTTGATCTTATGATAGTTGTGTTATTTGCACTATGGCTTGTACTCAGCGGTGTTGATTCAACTGTTACTTCTTTTAAAGTTAAAAAAGAAGGCACAAAGAACTGGTGGTTATCTCTTGTTTTAGGTATCTTACTCATCGTTGTAGGTATGTACTCAGGCACTCATCTCATCTTCACCACTAGAACTTTAGGTTATATTATGGGTTTCTCTCTTACAATGTATGGCATCAGACTTATCTGCTCAGTATTCGAAAAGAACTAAAAGTATTGGAGAATTAATATGAAATGTGTATTTAGGGAACTTGCTTCCTACAAAAAAGAGCTATTCTTTATAATACTCACCGTTTTCGGAACTACTATGGCAACTCTCGGTCTTCCATCAATGCTTATCAGACTCATCGACATAGCTATTCCTAACAAAGATGTAGGTATGGTGCTTCGAGTCGGCGGATTTATGATTGCTTTGGTTGTTTTCGGTTTATGGTGTGGTATTACTACAAGTAGACTTTCCGCTACTGTATCAATGGGCGTGGGCAGAAATCTTCGCTCAAAGGTTTTCAGAAAAGTTCAGTATTTCTCTCAAACTGAAATCGACAGATTTACTGCTTCATCACTTATTACAAGAACAAATAACGATATCACTCAGGTGCAGACATTCTTAAATCAGTGTCTAAGAATCGCTTTCCAGGCACCTATTATGTGTGTTTGTGGTATCATCTTAGCTATTTCAAGCTCACCTCAGCTTTCAGGTGTACTGGTTATCTCAATTCCGCTGATGTGCGTTGTTCTTGTTGTTATCGCTAAGATTGCTATTCCTCTTTCTACTAAGATTCAAGGAAAAATCGACAGACTTAATCTTGTAATGCGAGAGAAACTCACTGGTGTTCGAGTTATTCGTGCATTTGGTACTGTTGACTTTGAATCGAAGAAGTTTGATAAAATCAACATAGACTACAAAAAGAACAATATGAAATTACAGAGAACTACTAACTCAGTAATGCCTGTTCTTACTGTTATTCTCTCTTTCACTGCAGCTATGGTAATGCTTATGGCTGCTAACCAGAGTGTTAACAAAGGTATCGACTACACTATCGGTGAGATAATGGCTATTATTCAGTACATCATGCAGATTATGATGGCTGTTATTATGCTCACATTAGTTTTCGTTCAGCTCCCACGTGCTAACACTTCTGCTCAAAGAGCTTTAGAGGTACTCGAAACTGAGCCTGTTATCAAAAACAAAGAAAAGACTAAGAACAACACAAAAAAGAGAGGCTACCTCACTTTCAAAAACGTATCCTTTACATATCCCGGTGCTGACGTTCCGGCTATCAAGAATCTTTCATTCGAGGCAAAACCGGGCGAAACTACCGCTATTATCGGTGGTACAGGTATGGGTAAATCAACAATTGTTAATCTTATCCCTAGACTTTACGATGTAACTGAGGGTCAGGTTCTTGTCGATGGTGTTGATGTAAGAGATTACGACACTGAGGTTCTTAGAAACAAAATCGGTTTCGTTCCACAAAAAGCCGTGCTTTTCGCAGGTACTATTGATTCAAACATCGCTTTTGGTGACAAGAATGCTGATGAAGACAGAATCGAAGAAGCTGTTAAAATCGCTCAGTCTTATGACTTCGTTATGAAGAAAGACGGCGGTTTCAACTCACCTATCTCTCAAGGTGGTACAAATGTTTCGGGCGGTCAAAGACAGCGTCTTGCTATCGCACGTGCAATTGTAAGAAAGCCTGAAATCTATGTATTCGACGATTCATTCTCTGCGCTTGACTTCAAAACTGATAAGTCTTTACGTCAGGCTTTGTCTGCAGAAACAGGCGACGCCACCGTAGTTATTGTAGCACAAAGAATTTCCACTATTATCGATGCTGACAGAATCATTGTTGTAGAGAACGGCGAAGTTGTCGGTATGGGTACTCACAATGAGCTTGTTAAATCCTGTGATGTTTACAAGGAAATCGTGGATTCTCAGATGAGTAAGGAGGGTAAGTAAGATGAAAACTAAAAAACCTTCTAACTCAAACAGCTCATACAAAAGACTTTTCGGTTGTATGAAACCATACACCGCAAAGCTTGTAATTGCAATTATTGTAATTTTACTTTCAACTATTGCTTACGCTTTGGCTCCACTGCTTATGGGTAAAGTTACAGACGCACTTGCAAAGCTTTTAGTAGGTGGCGAACAAAACGGCGAGTTCATCAAATTCCTTATTATGATGGGTTGTGCTTATGGTTTAAACGCTATTCTCTCTTATGTTGGTACATCACTCATCGTATCTGTTGCAGAAAGCACAATTTACGACCTTCGAAAGAGAGTTGACTATAAGCTGTCAAAGCTTCCTTTAAACTACTACGACACTAACTCATACGGTGATATTTTAAGCCGTGTCACAAATGACGTTGATACTGTTTCAAACTCTTTACAACAGAGTATTTATCAGGTGTTGAACGCTATTTTCACTATCGTTATCATCTTCGCTATTATGCTCAACATCAGCGGTGTTCTTACACTAGTTGGCTTAGCTGTTGTTCCTTTTGCACTTTACGCTGCTGCTAAAATAGCAAAAAAATCACAGAAAAAATTCAATGATCAACAGGGCGGCACAGGAAAACTCAATGGTCTTGTTGAAGAATACTACTCAGGCCACAATGTTGTTACAGTCTTTGGCAGAGAAGAAACTGTTATTGAAAACTTTGAGAAGACAAACGACGACTTATTCAATTCCTCTAAAGAAGGACAATTTCTTGCTGGTACACTCACTCCTATTATGCAGAATATGACTAACTTAGGTTATGCACTTGTTAGTATTATTGGTGCATTGATGGCAATTTTCGCTGGTCTTTCTGTTGGTATGATTCAGTCTTTCACACTCTACCTCAGACAGTTCTCACAGCCTCTCACACAGGTTATGCAGATTGCTAACACTATTCAGGCTACAGGTTCTGCTGCTACAAGAATCTTCGAATTCTTAGATGAAAAAGAAGAAGTTCCTGACGTTGAAAATCCTCAGTTTCCAGAACAACTCAAGGGTGAAGTTGACTTTGATCACATTCGTTTCGGTTATCTCCCTCACCAGACTCTTATCACTGACCTGGATATTACTATCGGAGCAGGCGAAAAAACAGCTATCGTTGGTCCTACAGGTGCAGGTAAGACAACTCTTGTAAACCTTATCATGCGTTTCTACGATGTAAGAAAAGGTGGCATCAAGATTGACGGTGTAGATATTAGAGATATGGAACGTTCACGTTTACGTGAGATTTTTGGCATGGTGCTTCAGGATACATGGCTTTACAACGGTACTATCAGAGAGAACATCCGTTATGGTAAACTCGATGCTACTGACGAAGAGGTCGAAGAGGCTGCTAAGAAAGCAAGAGCTGATGCGTTCATCAGAACATTACCTGGTGGATACGACTTCGTTCTTCATGAGGGCGCTAGCAATATCGCTCAAGGTCAGCGACAGCTTCTCACAATTGCAAGAGCCATGCTTAACAACCCGCCTATCATGATTTTAGACGAAGCTACATCTTCTGTAGATACTCGTACTGAGGTAATGATTCAGGAAGCTATGAACGAAATGATGAAGGGTAAAACATCGTTTATCATCGCTCACAGACTTTCAACCATCAAGGACGCTGAAAACATTCTTTACATGCAGGACGGCGATATCTTAGAGGTTGGTAACCACGAAGAACTTATGGCTAAAGACGGCTTATATGCTAAACTTTACAACAGCCAGTTCTCTGATAACAACTAAACAAATCACGGCTGAGTTTTCACTCAGCCGTTTTTTATGCAAAAAACAACCTCAGTACTTGTAAGCACCGAGGTTGTTATGATAATATATAATTGTTATTTAACTCTAATGAGATGCTGGCAATATGCGTATACGTTTTGAATTTTCTTTGCCTCTACCCCGTCGTCAGCCTGAATGATAGGGTTTGATGCGGAAGGTGTTGTGTACAGCTTAAATACGATCGCCTGCTGATTCACTCTCATATTTCTAATGTGCTTATACTCAAAGCTACGCATTTCGATACCAAGTTGAGAGAACATTACTGACTCAATAGCCAGATTCGAAAAACACTTCAGGTACTCTTTTTCATCGAATATCTCGAGTAGCATCTTTGCATCCTCGAAGGACATATTGGAGCAACGAAACTCTCCTTCGTTAATTACGCTCATCATAGAGCTGTTATCGAGTAATAGTAAAGGTAAATTATTAGCGCTCATAGTCAAGCCTCCTTAATGTATTATACTGAAAGCATATAAAATATATTCTTGCTTTCTTAAGCTTGATGTTATACTACAACATATATATGTATTTTTCTGTGACTTAGTCACAATCGGGGTGATTTTTTTGGAACACGAAGTTTATTCATCAATTTATAAAAAACGTTTTCCGTTCTGGGAAGAACTTAGAGAGTGTGACAAAGAATATTTATGTAGAAATTCAACCACAAAAACATTCGAAAAAGGAAGCAACATCTATGATGGAAGCGATGTTGGTGGCGTGATTTTTTTGCTTAAAGGCTCTCTTAGAGTATATATGATATCAGAGGATGGGAAGGAACTGACACTCCTGAGAATCCACGAAAACGAGTTGTGTATTCTTTCGTCGTCTTACATTACAGAAACTATTACCTTCGATATTATGGTTGATGCGGAAGAAGAATGCGAGTGCTATTACATTAACGGTGACGCTTTCAAAACAATAAATATAAAATATCCACAAGCGAGAGTATACGCTCTGGAAACTACTGTTGAATGTATTTCAAGTATGATGTGGATAATGGAGCAAATTCTCTTTATGAGTATGGATAAAAGACTTGCAATTTTTTTGCTTGATGAAATCAACCGATGTAATACCGACACAGTTATGCTTACACATAGTCTTATTGCAAAATATATGGGTTCAGCAAGAGAGGTAGTATCAAGAATGCTGAAGTATTTTGAAAATGAAGGTATAGTTGAGCTTTCTCGAAGAGGTGTAAAAATACTTGATAAGAAACGTTTGAGAGAACTAACAAGATAAATGTGTTAAATGTTTGAAACTCAAAATGATGTAAAAAAGGCACCCAAACGGGTGCCTTTTAGCTTGTATTAATTAAATTGACTGAACTAAAAGTTCCGTATCGTTAGCAGATACTGAAATAGCACAAAGCGTACCCTCACCAGCCAAAATAAGCTGTTCGGTGATTTTATCCTCAACTTCCTTACGAATAAGATTACGTAAGTCACGAGCGCCACTACGACCTGAGCAGGATTTTTCTGCAAGATACTTACACGCTTTATCGTCGAATTTGAATTCAATTCCTTTTTCAGCTAAAGTGTCGATATACTCAGAAAGCATAAGTTTCGCTATAGCGATGAAATTCTCTTTTGAAAGGGTTTTGAAAACTATAATTTCATCAACTCTGGCAATAAACTCAGGACGTAAGAATTCAGACAACGCTTTCATAACTTTTTCTTTTTCAGCGTCTTCCTCACTCTTAGCAAAACCCAAAGCGTTTTCACGCTTGTCAGAACCTGCATTTGAAGTCATAACAATTACAGTATTAGAGAAATCAACTGATCTTCCGTGTGCATCGGTAAGCTTTCCTTCGTCAAGAATCTGTAAAAGGATATTAAGCACATCAGGGTGAGCTTTTTCGATTTCATCGAAGAGAAGAACAGAATACGGTCTGCGTCTGACCTTTTCTGTTACCTGTCCTGCTTCATCATAGCCAACATATCCAGGAGGTGAACCGATAATTTTAGACACGGAGTGCTTCTCCATAAACTCGGACATATCAAGTCTGATGAGCGTTTCAGGAGTATCAAAAAGTTCTTTTGAAAGAACTTTTACAAGCTCTGTTTTACCGACACCTGTAGGTCCTACGAAAATGAATGACGCGGGTCTACGTCTTGGTGAAATCTGAACTCTAGAACGCTTTATAGCTTTAGAAAGAGCATCAACAGCTTCATCCTGACCGATAATCTTTTCTTTGAGTTTTACGTCAAAGTCAGCGAGTTTCAGCAGTTCGTTTTCTCTAACTCTGGTTGAAGGAATACCTGTCCAAAGTTCGATAACTTTAGCCAAATCTTCTTCTGTAACGGAGGCTGTAAGTGAAGCCTCGTCAATAGAAGAAAGCTGTTCATCGACCTTAGCAAGCTCGCTCTGTACAGTTGCCAGAGCTTCATAATCAACTTCTTCAGACGTTGAAATTTTCTCCTTAGTTAAAGTCAGAGTTTTCTTCTCATCGTTGAGTTTATCGTAAGTTTCGAGTTCTTTGTTACGAAGTGCCGCACAAGCACATGATTCATCTAGTAAGTCAATAGCTTTATCAGGCAGGAAACGGTCGGTAATATATCGCTCTGAGAACACTACCGCTTTTCTCACAATATCATCGGATACAGTTACTCTATGATGCAATTCGTAGTAATCACGAACACCCGATAAAATATCGATAGAATCAGCGATACTTGGCTCGCCAACCTTTACAGGCTGGAAACGTCGCTCTAAAGCGCTGTCTTTTTCGATATATTTACGATATTCGTTGAAAGTAGTAGCACCGATAACCTGAATCTCTCCACGAGAAAGCGCTGGTTTTAAAATATTAGCAGCATTCATTGTACCATCAGCGTCGCCAGTACCTACAAGATTGTGAACCTCGTCAATGAAGAGAATAATATTTCCAGCTTCTTTTACTTCCTGAGTCAGACCCTTAATACGGCTTTCAAACTGACCCCTGAACTGTGTACCAGCGATTAAAGCAGTTAAGTCAAGAAGCTGAATTTCCTTGTTCTTAAGACGCTGAGGAACATTACCCTGTGCAATTCTAAGCGCCAAACCCTCAGCGATAGCTGTTTTACCGACACCAGGCTCACCAATAAGGCAAGGGTTGTTCTTTGTACGGCGGGATAAAATCTGAATAACTCGCTCAATTTCTTTATCTCTTCCGATAACTCGGTCAGTTTTGCCTTCTCTTGCTTTTTTAGTAAGGTCATAGCAATAAAGTGAAATATGCTTACGGTTTTTCGGGGTCTTTTCTTTCTTCTGCTTTTTATCGTTACCTTTTTGCTGGTCAGCAGGCTTACCATTAAACATATTAAAGAAATTCGGGAAGCTTGGAGCTCCACCAGGTGAAAAAGAATCATCATTTTCATCCGTGTTTTCTACTGACAGCATTTCTGCCATATCGCCCATATCACCCATACCGAGTGACTGTGCAAGTTCGTTAATATCACCAGAATCAGACATATTCTCCATAATTGAGTCCATCTGATCCTGAACAGCTTCTAAATCTTCGGAAGATATACCCATCTTCTTCATAAGATCCTCAACGGGTTTTATCCCGAGTTCTTTAGCACAAACAAGGCAGTAACCCTTTGGCTGAGTGTCAGCATTATTGGTTGATACAAAAACAACCGCAGGACGTTTGCCACATCTACTACAAATCATAGTTTTCTCCTTTATATTAATCGTAAAACGATAGTATACTAGTTTGTTATTGAAGCACTATTTTCCTCTTTAGCTTCAGCTTTTTTCATAATATCACGGAATGTGATTGTGTACATTATAAACGCAAATATCATCATTACTGCTGTAAGACACAGCATAATCATAGAAATCCACTTGCCTGTTTCATGGTCGATATAAACAATAGGGTCTTCCATAGTCTGCATCATCTCAACAAACACAATGAAAGTAACAGTAATATAGAACATCACTGTACCAACCTTACCGTACCATCTGGATTTTGGGACTAATATCCCCATTTTTACTACCTTAGTGCTTCCGATAAGCATAAGAATATCTTTTACAACAAGAATAAAAACAACAGGCAAAAAGAAAGGTTCTATCAAACACAGACAAACACCTACCGCAAGTAAAGTCAGCTTATCAGCAAGTGGATCTAAAATCTTACCGAGTTCAGATTCCTGATTGAACTTACGAGCAATTAAGCCATCGAAACAATCAGATAAGCCTGACAAGATAATAACTAATGCCGCCCACATATACTCTTTGTCAAGAAAGAATTCAACGAATGGAGTGATAAGTAGAATTCTCACTAAACAGATAAGATTGGGAATTGTAAACGCACGATTGCTAAGTGCGGTATCTCCTGATGACGGATAGTTTTTCTGTTCTTTGGATTTCTTTTTAGTAGACATAAATTTTCTTATCCTTAAATAATTGAAATAATAGTATTAAATATATTACCACTATAAAAATGATAAAATATGTATGAATTGTAAATTGTTGATTCAGAGAAAATATACGGGATATTGTTCATATACGGCATAAGCGTCTTTAACATAAACGCCGTAAAGCTCACAATAAGGAACGCTGTAACCACACCACACAAAGCACCCAATATTTTATTAAACAAACTGATAACAGGTAATTCCAACACGAAAACAAGTATCTTTTTAATAATCAACTTGAAAACAATGTATAAAACAATAAAAATAACAGCGGTCAAAACAAACGATAAAACTGAAACAATTATTGGTTTCACTGCAGATTCGAAAGCAACTGCAATAGTCTGGGGCGCTTTTTCAATAGCTGACAGTAAGGCGTTTTCGTAGTCGTGGTCTGTTAGTTTTAAAGCAAACGACACAAACGGCGGAAGTGTAACTGTAGTGGTGTTATTACTGACAATTGCATCTTTGATACTGTCAGTTATAGCAACACTCAAGTAATTATCATAAAACAAATCAGTCAGAAAATCCCCTAAAAAAACAGCTGACACAAATGACACTAAAAAGCCAATTAAAGAAACGAGTGACTTAGCTGCTCCTCTGGTATATCCAACGATAACACATAGAATAACTATGCCTAATGTAAGCAAATCGTAGATCATTAAAGGTCAATCCTCCTGATTTCACTTACACCTAAAATATACGCATCTGTGGTTGAATAAAGCACAAGAGAATGTGGGTCAAGTCCTGCATTTGTTTCGCTGATAAAATTGCCATCCTTTGAATAAAGATGTACATTTCCCGAACTTAACACACCGATTCGGTTTTTATAAGTAGAAAGCGCGGTAACTTTCAGCTCAGTTGAAATAGTCTCTCTAAGAGAACCTGATGTTGAGAAAACTAAAATATCACATTTTCTACCGTCACCGCTACGCGAAAGCGAAAGTGTGAAAGTGTTAGTATCTGTATCAACATCGAAAGCTGTCAGCGACTTGCCCTCATATGAAAATGTATTGAAAGACTTAGTGATAGTGTTCAAAGTATAGGCAGCAGTATCTCCAATGATAGACACATAGTTATTAGTCAGATGAGAAGCATAATACAAGATATTATCCTCAAACTCCTTGAAAACTACAGGCTCTTCTTTATTAAAATCAAGCAGATAAACAGCACTGTACTGTGTACCATCGTGTGCAGATAGTCCTGTCAACACTGCGCAATCACCTTTGGAATCAAGAGATACAGATGTAATATAATAATCAGCAAATGAATACGCAAAAATCTGTTTATTATCCTCTGAATATACATAAAGCTTCGAAAGATAACCATCTTTCTCAGTTACGAGAGCGTAAGTTCCGCTTTTTGAAATGTCAGCAACTATAATGTTATCTTCAGCTTCACCTGTATACACAAGCGAATCAAGAGTAGAAACAGAGAAACCTTTACCACCTAAATTATACATAAGTGACAAATCGCTATCGCTAGCTTTAGCGAGAACAGGCGTTGAATAACCATGTGAACTTTCAAAAATAGTTCTACCGTAATTATTCAATGTAGCAAACTTTGTATCTGATACGAAAACAAGATTTCTGTCAATACGAGAAAAGTTACCATTTGTAATGATATCTCCGTTCGTAGCAATAGGAAAATGCTCATCACCTTCCCTATTCATAACACCATATTCAACAAAATTCTTGATACTTGAAAAAGAAAGTCGATCACGATTTGCGAAAATCAGCACACTCAAAGAAAGAATTAGTATAATGACCGCGCACATAACAATACTCTTTTTGTTTAAACGTACGGTTTTTACAAACTTTTCAAAACGAGTGTTATTCTCATTTGTCTTAAACTGCAACACTTTTCCGCTTTTTTGTGATGATGCATCGGACGAATCAGCCGATACATCGCTCTTTTTTGAGGATTTGTTGACTTTTTTCAGAGCTTTAGTGCGCTTCTTTTCAAGTTGCTTAGTGATTTTTGCTTTTTCTTTAGCTCTGTTTTTTTCGCTCTTTGAACCCTCAGCAGAAGTTGACTCAACATGTTCATTAACTTGAACGGCTGAATTATCAGCTTCATTTATCTCCGCATCTAAGTCAACTTCAATTTCCTTCACAAGCGGTTTTTCAGCTGTAACTTTCTTCTTTTTAGGTTTTTCTTCAACGTAAAAACGTTTACCTTTTTGTTTCATAAAAACACCTATCAATAATAAACTTGGTCAAGATAAAGACCACAAGCAGGAGCAGTCGGTCCTGCTTCTTTTCTATTTTCAGCTTTTATAATATCCGAAATAGAGTCAGGCGCTAGTTTCCCCTGTTGAATTTTGAGCAAGGTGCCTACCATAATACGCACCATATTGTATAAAAAACCGTCTGCTTCCACACTCATATAAACAAAGTCGCCCTCACGCCAGACGCTAAAACTTTTAACTGTTCGGGTGAAATCACCCTTTTCTCTTTTATCAAGTGTACAAAAAGATGTGAAATCATGGGTACCAACATAATCCTGAGCTGCATTATTTAGCATATCAACATCAATATTGTAGCGATAATGAAGTGCATATCCATCAGAAAACGGATCTCTCACCTCTCGGTTTAAGATTTTATACACATAGCGTTTACCTTTACAACTATATCGCGCGTGAAAATCATCACTTTCTTCAACAATGTCAAGAACAACAATAGAAAGTGGCAAATATCGATTTAACGCAGCTTTTAAGCGTTCACAGGTTATTCGATGCTCGGTTTTCATCGAAATAACATACATATTGGCGTGAACTCCTGTATCAGTACGACTACAGCCCTTTATATCAGGAACACAACCAATTACTTCTTCGAGAGCATTTTGGAAGCACTCCTGAACTGTTAATGCGTTTTTTTGGATTTGCCAACCGTGAAGGTCTCTTCCTGAATATGAAATTGTGATTTTTAAATTCCTTACCTCACTGTCTGAGGAAGATAAACATTGCATAACACAACTCCGACAATAAGAATTATTACAACAAAAATACTAACATAATCTTTAGCTTTCATTTTCAATATTTTCATACGGGTTCTTCCTTCGCCACCCTGATAACAGCGACATTCCATTGCAACAGCGAGTTCGTAAGCACGTCGAAAAGCTGAAACAAAAAGCGGAATAAGCACAGGTATAAGCGCCTTTATTCGCTGAACAAGACTTCCTGATTCCATATCAGCACCTCGCGCTTTCTGTGCCGCCATAATCTTATCTGTTTCTTCTAAAAGAAGCGGTACAAAACGAAGAGCTATAGTCATCATCATAGCAATTTCGTGAACCTTGACTTTAAAAATCGAAAGCGGTTTCATCAATCGCTCCAAAGCATCAGTCAAATCATTTGGTGATGTTGTAAATGTAAGAGTCGAACTGATGAGAATTAAACTTAAAATGCGTACTGCTATAAAAATAGCGTTATTGATACCCGCAAGAGTGATTTTTATAATTCCCCACTCAAATACAGGCTCACCCGTTCCATAAAACAAATTAAGAGCGGAAGTAATGAGTACAATAACAACTATCATTTTAAGACTTTTGAAATAAAGTCTTAGCGGTACTTTAGAAAGAAGTACAACAGCAAAAACCGAAAAAACTACCAAAGCAAGCGAAACATAGTTTACTGTACAAAACACAAGCACTATGAAAGCTACTAAAAGCAGGATTTTGGATCTCGGATCCAAACGGTGCAGAATACTGTTACTTGGATAATACTGTCCAAAGGCTATATCTCTCATCAGAGTTTTCCCTCCTTTTTCAGGAGTTCGGTAATTTCATACACTGCTCTGTCAACAGTTAAGATGTCGTCAGGAAGATTGACTCCCCTACTGCGCAGTGATTCAACAACCTTTGTAATCTGCGGAACTCTGAGTCCCATCTGTGTAAGCTCCCTTGCGTTTGAGAATACTTTTTTAGTATCATCAAACATTTTAAGCTCACCCTTATTCATAACCATCACCTTGTTTGTAACTCGAGCTACATCTTCCATTGAATGGGAAACAAGAATGACGGTGTTATTTCTTGATTTTTGGTACTGTGAAATCTGTGAAAGCAGTACATTTCTACCGACAGGGTCCAAGCCTGCTGTAGGCTCGTCCAAGATAAGCACCTGTGGGTCCATAGCGATAACACCTGCTATAGCAGCTCTGCGCTTTTCACCACCAGATAAATCAAACGGAGATTTGTTAAGAAGCTTATAATCAAGCCCTACGAACTTAGCGGCACGAAAAACTCGTTCTCTTATCTCTTCTTCGCTTAGTCCCATATTAGACGGACCAAAAGCGATGTCTTTATATACGGTTTCTTCGAACAACTGATACTCCGGGTACTGAAACACAAGTCCGACTTTGAAACGGAATTCACGGATTTCTTTCGGGTTTTCCCACAAATTCACATCATCAATATAAACATCACCCGATGTCGGCTTTATAAGGCCGTTGAGCATCTGAACTAAAGTTGATTTTCCCGAGCCTGTGTGTCCGATAAGACCTACAAAATCGCCTTTTTTAATCTCAAACGAAACATTCTTTACAGCGTGTCGCTCGAAAGGTGTTTTAGGTGAGTAGGTGCAACATAAGTTTTCTACTTTGATAGCACTCATAGCAACACCTCCAAAAGCTTTTTAATACACTCATCTGAATGTAAGCTTAGAGTGTCAATATTTACGCCTCTGGCTTTCAACTTATAGCAAAGCTCGGTTACCTGTGGAACATCTAAGCGATGGCGTTTAAGAAGCTCTACCTGAGAGAAAACTTCCTGTGGCGTTCCAGATGTAAGCACCTTGCCTTCGTCCATAACGATAACTCTGTCAGCATCGACAGCTTCATCCATATAGTGAGTGATAAGTACGATAGTAATACCGCGCTCCTTATTAAGCCTTTTAATCGTACTCATAACCTCTTCTCTACCCTTCGGGTCGAGCATAGCTGTAGGCTCATCTAATACAATACAGTCAGGTTCCATAGCGATTATACCTGCGATAGCAACTCGCTGTTTCTGACCACCTGAGAGTTTGTGTGGTGGTTGATTACGATAATCGTACATATCAACTGCTCTTAAAGCACTATCGACTCTGCGACGGATTTCTTTAGGCTCAACACCTAAGTTTTCAGGTCCGAAGGCAACGTCCTCTTCCACAACTGATGCTACAAGCTGGTTGTCGGGGTTCTGAAGTACTAAGCCGACTTTACGACGGATAGCGAAATCTTCACTCTCATCCGTGGTGTCAATAGAATCAACATAAAGCTTTCCACCACTAGGTAAAAGCATAGCATTCAAGTGCTTAGCGACAGTCGATTTACCGCAACCATTGTGACCGAGTAAAGCTACAAATTCACCTTTTTCCACGGTGAAAGAAACATCATCAAGCACGTTTCTGGTATTCGCAATATTCTCTTGTTGGTCATCCTCGTCAATGTAACGAAAGACTAAATTTTGTGCTGTGATAAAGTCCATAGATAAATTATCTCCGAATTATTTTCTCCATATTGCGGTGTTACCGCAAGGAAGTATTAGGTTAGTATCAGTAACAGGTAAACCGATTTCTGAAGATGAAACTGTTCCACCAAAACGCTTTTGAAGTATTGTTGATAGCATATATTCCATTACTGAAGGTGGAAGTCCTGTTGTGTAAGAATTCAGAATAAAGAAACGGGCATCATCAGAAAGTATAGTTGAACATAATTCTAAAAAAGAATAAAGCTGTTCTTCTAATTTCCAAACTTCTCCACCCGGACCTCTGCCATAAGAAGGCGGATCCATAATGATACCATCGTATTTATTACCGCGACGCTGTTCACGTGCTACAAACTTCATACAGTCATCAACAAGCCATCTCACGGGCTTATCAGAAAGTCCTGATGAAGCTGCGTTTTCCTTGGCCCACTGTACCATACCTTTAGAAGCATCGACATGGCACACCTTGGCACCTGCGTTTAAACAAGCAAGGGTTGCACAGCCTGTATATCCGAAAAGATTAAGCACATTAAGCTGACGATCAGCTCCCTTAATAATATCTGACGCTAAATCCCAGTTAACCGCTTGTTCAGGAAAAATGCCTGTGTGTTTGAAGCCCATTGGCTTTACGTTGAAAACCAAATCGCGATATTTAAGCGACCAAGAATCAGGAATTTTCTTGAAAACCTGCCACTGACCACCGCCCTCTCTTGAACGGTGGTACTTAGCGTGTGCCTTTTTCCAAAGCGGATTCTTTTTCTCTGTGTTCCAAATAATCTGTGGGTCAGGACGAATGAGGATAATATCTCCCCAACGCTCTAAACGTTCGCCTGACGAGGTATCTATAAGCTCGTAATCAATCCAATTAGAAGATACTCGCATTAACCTAATCTCTCCTTAACGATATCAGCCATTTCCTGAGCGAGAGCAGAAATCTCATCATAATCCTCACCCTCGAGCATTACTCGAACGAGTGGCTCTGTACCTGATGCACGAACTAAAATACGACCACGATTACCCAAAGTAGCTGTGATACGCTCGTTAGCTTCCTTAACAACTTCATCAGTCTTAAATTTAGCTTTACCCTCATTTGAGATTTTAACGTTAATAAGAACCTGTGGATAACGCTGCATAAGTTTAGCAAGAGATGAAAGCTTTTCTTGTCTACGGTTAAGCAAGCTTAAGAGGTGTGCGCCTGTAAGCTGGCCATCACCTGTAGTAGCATGGTCAAGGAAAATAACGTGACCACTCTGCTCACCACCGATGTTGTAGTCGTTTTTAAGCATTTCTTCTAGTACATATCTGTCACCGACAGCTGTAGCAACAAACTTCATACCGTTATTTTCACAGAACTTGTTGAAGCCCATATTAGTCATAACTGTACCAACTACAGCGTTATTCTTAAGCATATTTCTGCTCTTTAAATCTTCTGCTAAAATAGCGATGATAAAATCACCATCAACAAGCTCTCCATTCTCATCAACAGCTAAGCATCTGTCAGCATCACCATCGAAAGCAAGACCAGCCTGGAGGTTATGCTCTTTAACATAAGCCATAAGAGTTTCCATGTGTGTTGAACCACAGTTAGTGTTAATATTAACACCATCAGGAGCATCGAAGAGCATATGAACTTTGGCACCAAGCTTTGTGAAAAGCTTTTCTGCTGTACGTGATGATGAGCCGTTTGAACAATCAAGAGCTACTTCCATTCCTGTTAAATCAAAATCAACTGTAGACGCAACGTACTCTACGTACTCATCAGCGGCTGTTTCAATAGTTTCAACAGTACCAAGTCCTTCATGAGCAGGAATTGTGTAAGGCTCTGCGCCATCAAGGATAATAGCCTCGATTTTTTCTTCTAATTCGTCTGGAAGCTTGTAGCCCTGTGAACTGAAAATCTTAATACCATTGAACTCAAATGGGTTATGTGAAGCTGAAATCATAATACCTGCATCAGCCCCATATTTCTTAACGAGATAAGCTACAGCAGGAGTAGGAACTACACCCAAAAGCTTAACGTTAGCACCAACTGAACAAAGACCGGCGATTAAAGCGCCCTCGAGCATATCTCCTGAAAGACGAGTATCCTTACCAATAAGGATAGTAGGATGCTCAACCTCTTTGCTTGTAAGCACCATAGCGGCAGCTCTGCCGATGTTCATAGCAAGTTCAATTGTAAGTTCTGTGTTTGCAACGCCTCTTGCGCCGTCTGTACCAAATAATCTTCCCATATTTAATCTCCTATAACTATATTTTTATTTTTATTAATCAAACAGACTTCCTTGAGCCTGTACTGTATTTGTTGGAACTTCGTATCCTAAATGCTGATACGCTTGCGCTGTAACACATCGCCCTCGAGGCGTTCGGCTTAAAAAACCTATCTGCATAAGATACGGCTCGTAGACATCTTCAATAGTGACCGCCTCTTCGCCTATCGCCGCGGCTAAAGTCTCAAGACCGACAGGTCCGCCACGATAGTATTTAATCATTGTGTCTAACATTCTGCGGTCGTTCTGATCAAGACCAAGCTCGTCGATTTCAAGTCTATCAAGGGCAAGTCGTGCAACATCGCAGGTAATAACCCCATCGGACATAACCTCGGAGAAATCGCGTACTCGTTTCAATAGTCTATTAGCGATACGAGGTGTACCTCGACTTCGTGACGCAAGCTCAAGCGCTCCATCGTCATCGATTCCAATCCCTAAAATACCTGCGCTACGTTTGATGATATCAGCAAGCTCCTGTGGAGAGTACATCTCAAGTCGTAGCACTACACCGAAACGATCTCGAAGCGGAGCTGTGAGCTGTCCTGCTCGAGTTGTCGCTCCGACAAGTGTAAATTTCGGCAGTGGCAAATGGTAAGATGCCGCCATCTGACCTTTACCTGTGATAATATCAATAGCGAAGTCTTCCATAGAAGGATAAAGAATTTCTTCCACCGCACGCGAAAGTCGATGTATCTCATCAATAAAAAGAACGTCGCCAGGATTTAAATTAGTAAGCAAAGCGGCTAAATCGCCTGGCTTTTCAATCGCAGGACCTGAAGTAATACGAATATTGACTCCCATTTCATTAGCGATAATTCCTGCAAGAGTAGTTTTACCCAAACCAGGTGGACCATAAAGAAGCACATGGTCCAAAGCCTCTTTTCGATTTTTAGCTGCTTCAATAAAAACACTCAGGTTTTCCTTAGCTTTAGCCTGACCGACGTATTCATCTAAGGTTTTAGGTCTTAGCGGGTTATCCCCTTCAACCAAATCCTGAGGAATCTCAGAAGTATCGACAAGTCGATCCTCGAAATCCATTTCAAAATCTGTGTATTCCATAAATATATTATCCTTTCACAAAAAGGTATATTTCTCTTTTGTTCTAAATAAGAATTATCCCATTTGTCTCAGTGTTGCAGAAATGAGCTGTTCAACAGTTAAGCTCGGATCAAGTTTAGAAAGCACAGGGGTAACATCAGCAGCACTATATCCCAGTACAGCGAGAGCCTGAACCGCTTTTGGAATATTTCCTGTGTCAGCGATAACTGAGCCTTTGGTGACAACACCTTCGGCACTCTCAGTGGATATACCCTTGATTTTATCCTTAAGCTCTAAAACAATTCTTTGAGCAAGTTTAGGGCCTACACCAGAAGCTCTGGTCAATGTTTTATAATCTCCTGCTGATACAGAAAGAGCAATCTGCTCACTTGAAAGCTCAGACAAAATAGCAAGAGCTACTTTTGGTCCTACACCGGAAATGGAAATAAGCATTTTGAAGGTAGAAAGCTCGCCTTTTGAATAAAAACCAAAAAGTTCGACTGCATCTTCACGCACATTCATATAAGTGAACAAAGTTGCGATAGAGTTGATTTTTAACTCTCTTTGAGTAGTTAATGTAGTATTGATTTTATAACCAATACCGTTACACTCAACAACTGCAAAGCCTGATTCAATATGAATAACAGTGCCTTTTACAGAGTAAATCATAGCTTAACACCTCCGTTTAGTAAATCTCTGCGAAGTTGTGTCCCCGCAGCGTGCGTATGAGTAATAGCGATAGCCAAAGCGTCGGCTGTATCATCGGGTTTTGGAACTTCTTTCAGATGAAGAAGTCGTCTGGTCATTTCCATAACCTGTGGTTTTTTTGCTTTTCCGTAGCCTGTTACCGCTACTTTAACCTGAAGTGGGGTGTATTCAAAGACTTTAACCCCACACTGTTGCGCTGCTAAAAGAATAACTCCTCTCGCCTGTGCAACTAAAATAGCCGTAGTAACATTGGTAGTAAAGTACAGCTTTTCAATCGATAAAGCATCGGGCTTATATTTCTTCAGGATAGTTATCATATCATTATAGATGAGTTCGAGTCGTAAATTAAAGTCGGTATGAGCTTCAGTGGTGATACTACCAAAAGCTTTAGGCATATAGCTATTACCGTTAAATTCGATAACTCCCCAACCGACTATAGCGTAGCCTGGATCGATGCCTAAAACAACCACGAAACCCATCTCCTTTTTAGAAAAACTCGTACTTCCCCATAATCGGCTATTATTATATCATAATAGCATCACAATAGCAATAAAAAGGCAGAAAAAAACAGCGAACTTTTCACACAAGTTCGCTGTTAGTAGTATTTTATTATTCAGTTATCATATGTAGCTGAGAATATGCTGTTGCAAGTTTTTTATATCGCTGTTATCAGCAGGTCTAATATGGTCAAACGGAAAGTCAATCCCCATTTTGTCATATTTCACCTTGCAGATGTTCTTAAACGGTAAAAGTTCGATTTTATCTACACATTTGTGAGCATCAGCAATAGCTTTGAGCTTCAATATATTTTCCTCGTTATCGTTGATTGTAGGAATAACAACCTGCCTCAAGGTTGTAGGAATCCCCTTATTATCAAGATAGCTTAAGAACTCCAGAACAGGCGATAAATGGCAACCGACATTTTCAACATAAGATTTATCATCTGTATACTTAATATCGAGCAAAGCTCTATCTGTAGTATTCAAGAGTGATTTCACATCATCGTTAAGAAAACTTCCTGATGTATCAAGACAAGTGTTGATGCCGTTTTCATGACAAAGTGTGAACACTTCCTTTGCAAACTTTGCCTGTAAAATCGGCTCTCCTCCAGAAAGAGTGATTCCACCTTTTTCACCAAAATACTCTTTATAGTGCGAAGCTTTCTCGACAATTTCAGAAGCTGTATACTCGGTGCCATCGCTATAATCCCAAGTGTCGGGATTATGACAACATTTACATCTCAGGTTGCACCCCTGCATAAACACCACAAAACGTACGCCCGGACCATCAACAGTTCCCATACTCTGGATAGAATGGACTCTACCTTTTACTTCACTCATAGTGCCATATGGAAAGTACGGCTGATAACCTCACGCTGCTGTTCTTTAGAAAGCTTATGGAAGTTAACTGCGTAACCTGATACACGGATAGTAAGATTTGGATAAGCTTCAGGATTTTCATAAGCTTCCATGAGTGTCTCACGGTTAAGAACATTAACATTGATATGGTGTGCGTTTTTAGCGAAATATCCATCAAGTACAGATACGAGGTTATCGATACGTTCTTCGTCTGTTCTGCCTAAAGCTTCAGGTGTGATAGAGAATGTATTTGAAATACCGTCTCTGCAATCATCGTAACTGATTTTAGCAACAGAGTTCAGCGATGCTAAAGCACCATTTTCCTCACGATTATGCATAGGATTTGCACCCGGAGCGAAAGGTGAGCCTGCTTCTCTACCATCAGGAGTTGCGCCTGTGTGTTTACCATACATTACGTTAGATGTGATTGTAAGTACAGACAGAGTATGAATAGCTTTTCTATATGTCGGAGTTTCTCTAAGTTCTGAGATAACTTTATGAGCCATATCTTTAGCGATAAGGTCTACCCTATCATCATCGTTACCGTATTTAGGGAAATCGCCTACTGTGTTAAAGTTAACAATATAGCCATTCTCATCAAATACAGGGTGAACATCAGCGTACTTGATAGCACTAAGTGAGTCTGTAACTACAGAAAGACCTGCGATACCAAAAGCCATAAAACGTTCAACAGTTGTATCGTGAAGCGCCATTTGTGTCTTTTCGTAAGCGTACTTATCGTGCATATAATGGATAACGTTCATTGTATTAACGTAGAGATTAGAAAGCCACTTTATATAAACGTCAAATCTCTCCATAACCTCGGCATAATCAAGCTTTTCTGTATTCATAACAGACATCTGAGGACCGATGTGCATACCACTTGTTGTATCATATCCACCGTTAATAGCTATGAGCAGAAGCTTGGCAAGGTTACATCTTGCTCCGAAGAACTGCATCTGCTTACCGACCTTCATAGCTGATACGCAACAAGCAATAGCATAATCATCGCCATAAATTGAACGCATAAGATCGTCGTTTTCGTACTGGATAGAGTCAGTATCTGCTGATACCTTAGCACAGAACTTCTTGAAGCTTGCAGGGAGTTTCTCACTCCAAAGTACAGTGAGGTTTGGCTCAGGTGAAGAACCCAAAGTATAAAGAGTATTAAGCATACGGTAAGTATTCTTAGATACTAAAGTTCTACCATCTTCACCCATACCACCCAATGCTTCTGTAATCCACATTGGGTCACCACCGAATAATTCGTTGTATTCAGGTGTACGGAGCATTCTAGCCATTCTAAGCTTAATAACAAAATCGTCCATAAGCTCCTGTGCGCCCTCTTCGGTAAGTGTTCCGTTTTGTAAATCACGCTCGATATAAATATCAAAGAATGTGCTAACTCTTCCCAAAGACATAGCAGCACCGTTCTGCTCCTTAATAGCTGCAAGGTAAGCAAAATATGTCCACTGGATAGCTTCTTTAGCATTACTTGCAGGCTGAGAAATATCATATCCGTATGATAGAGCCATTTCCTTCATAAACCCTAAAAAAGTAATCTGTTGGAAAAGTTCCTCATAAAGACGAATATGTTCGGTATTAAGAGTACCTGTAGAAAGCTCAGCTTTGTCCTTCTTTTTCTCTTCAATAAGCTTGTCCACACCATAAAGCGCTACTCTACGATAGTCACCAATGATTCTACCTCTACCATACGCATCAGGTAGACCTGTGATAACGTGGCACTTTCTAGCTGCACGCATTTCATCTGTATAAGCTCTGAAAACACCATCGTTGTGTGTAGTTCTATATTTAAACTCATCTTCAATCTTTTCACTCAGCTCATAACCGTAAGCTTTACAAGCCTGTCGAGCCATACGAATACCATTAAACGGATTGACTCCTCGTTTGAGTGGTCGATTAGTCTGTAAACCAACGATAATTTCGTTATCCTTATCGATATAACCAGGAGTATAACTTGTAAGAGATGATGCAGTAGCTGTGTCAATATCAAGGACACCGCCGTACTGACGCTCAAGCGCAAACAGCGATTCAACCTTCTTCATAAGTTCATTAGTACGCTGTGTAGGACCACTTAGAAAGCTACTATCTCCTTCGTACTGTTTGTAGTTAGTCTGGATAAAATCGCGGACGTTGATTTCATTACACCATACGCCACTTTTAAAACCTTCCCAATTCTTATGTTCCATAATAATTCCTCCTAACTTTATTCTTGTATATAAGAAAAGGGCAATTCACTTTAAAAGCGAACTGCCCAGACGGTCGGCTATAATGCACCCATGCTTCCTTGCGTTATTTCGCTTACATCCGTCAGTTGCATAAGTGTTCATACATATACTACTACAAGATATTTGTTTTGTCAACAAAGGAAACACAAAATGTTGTGGTAAAATCACGATTTGTATAATGATACAGTATTTTCTTCATAAATGATTTCAACTCTGTCAAAATGCACGATATAAGAAAAAGCAAAAGGCATTTGAGTTTTATTGTCGTGAATAACAAAGTCAGTATCAGACACTTCACTCAAACCACTTATACATACAGATTCTGAGTCTTTGTTGGTTACTTCAAGCGTTGCTAAATCATCAATAAACGAGAGTGTAATTTCGCTCTCATTATCTAAAGAAGCGTGCCACTCTCCCATTTTCAATTCATCAGCATTATTCTTAACAACCTGTGTACAAGAACAAAGAATGAAATTCAACAAACATAAAGCTATAGCCAAAGGAAGAAATCTGTTTTTTCTCATAATATCACCAATATAAAGTATGTAACTGATAACGATAATATGAAAAAGAAAAAACGCCGATAAACGACGTTTACTCTTCTTTATTTGGTGCTACTGAAAGAAGCAGGTTTTGTGTTGTAAAAAACAGAATAAGAACATAAAGCAATAATGCAACAACAGCTCCCATAGCAATAGTTGCTCCTATGCCGAAAGTTATAAGACAAGAACAAGTGAGGCAACAAATTATGCTCAAAACATTCTTCTTGTTAGATTTATCAAGCACGCAGAAAAAGAAACATATAAGAGGAAAAATAATAAAAATAGCAAAAAGTATAGCAAGTTTAATCTGCTCGGTTGTTTCATACCCCGCAGGACGAACAGCAAGCTCAAACGCAGTGAATTCTTTTATATTTCCATTCTCATCAGCTATCCAGGTAAACGAAAATGTTGTTAAAACTACCTCTATAAAATATAAAACCGCCATAACAATACGGATTCTTTTGGATTTTTTAGTTTCTACTATTTTATTTCTATCGCTATTATTAGCCACAATAAAGACCTCTTTTCAAAATAATAGTGATATTTTAACATATTGGATTTTCATTTTCAATACAAATGTTTGACCAAAGTATTAAAACTATGGTACAATACAAAATTGAAAAGGGTGATAACTATGAATTGGATTAACGATGCGGTGTTCTACAACATTTATCCACTTGGATTTTGTGGCGCACCTAAACAAAATGACGGCAATCTTACCTACCGCCTTGACAAGATTTACGATTTTATCGACCACTTCAAAGAACTCGGTGTAAACGCAATTGTGTTTAACCCTGTTTTCGAGAGTAGCCGACATGGTTATGATACAATCGATTACAAAAAGATAGACTGCCGACTTGGCGACAACGAATCATTTAAAAGGATTTGTGATACATTACATCAGAATGGTATCAGAGTTCTTTTAGACGGCGTTTTCAACCATGTTGGTAGAGATTTCTTTGCTTTCAAAGATATTCAGCAGTACGGTATGGGTTCAATATACTGCAACTGGTTCTATAATGTCCGCTTTGACAGACAAAGTCCAAAAGGTGACAACTTCTCATACGAAGGCTGGGCAGGTCACTACGACCTTGTAAAACTCAATTTGCAGAACGAACACGTTGCATCTCACCTGTTAGAAGCAGTTGAATACTGGATTGATGAATTCAAAATTGATGGTTTAAGATTAGATGCAGCTGACTGCGTTGATCTTGAATTCTTCAAAAAGCTTCGTAACACCTGCAAGTCCAAAAATCCTGATTTCTGGCTTTACGGCGAAATCACAAGCGGGGATTATAACCGCTGGGCTAACGAAGGTACACTCGACTCAGTCACAAATTACGAAGCATATAAAGCCTTGTTCTCTTGTCATAATGACAGAAACTACTTTGAGTTTGCTCACTCAATGGAAAGAGAATTTGGCAACTACGGAATTTATAAGAATCTTTATCTGTATAACTTTGTTGATAATCACGATGTTAACAGAATCGCAAGTTCATTAAGAGACGAAAGACTTCTCAATAACGTTCACACAATGATGTTCACTATGCCGGGCGCTCCGTCGATTTACTACGGCAGTGAATTCGGTATCAAAGGTACAAGAACAGCTTATTGTGACTACGATTTAAGACCTTGTCTTAATTTAGGAGAAATCGAAAATCCGAATTTTGAGCTTTTTAACCACATCAAAAAGCTTTCAAAAATCAAGCATACTCTTTCTGCACTCAAAAACGGCAGATACAAAAACGAAAACATTCAGCTTGAGCATTTATGCTACTCAATAAAAAATGATGAGCAGAGCGTTTTTGTATTACTCAACCAGAGTGATGAAACAAGAAACATTGGTTTTAATTCAGAATTCAGCGGTGTGCTGACAGATGTACTAAACGGCAACACAAATTACAACTGTGATGGATATATTAGTATCGATGTTGCACCAAAAAGCTCGATGATACTTGTCGCAAACAATGGTAGTTTCTCAATAGATTTTGAGGAAAAGCCTTACGATGAGCCTATAAAGACCAATGCAACCAACACAAAAAAGGTTGAAGAAAACCTTATTGAAGAAGAAATTGTACTCGGAAAATACAGACACTTCAAAGGCAACGAGTACGAGGTTGTAGGCTTTGCTAAAGATAGTGAAACCTGTGACAAAATGGTTATTTACAGAGCATTATATGGTGAACAAGAACTCTGGGTTAGACCATACAATATGTTCAGGGAAATAATCGAGCGTGACGGCAAAAAGCTCAGACGCTTTACAAAAATCTGACAGGGATACAAAAAACCGCTGTGATATTTCACAGCGGTTTAGTTTTATTTGTTGTGACTTAAGGTGTTGTTGTGTTTGAATTAACAAGTTCTTCGTAAACAAATGAAGCGAGGTCCAGACGAACCTGATCCCAATCATCAATTACAATAACTGACTGCATATCATCAGTTCTTCCGTAAGACCAGTTAGGCTGTGTAGGAATTGCAAGTTCCTTCATTTCATAATTAAGATATGTCAAACAATTAGAAACAAGGAAAGTAATATCACTTTTCTTCAGGTTAGTTGTGACAAGCGGACCAATTTCATTAACAATTTCAACGATATCAGTAAGAGAAGCTTCTTCCTTTAAGCTGAGCATAATTGTTTCCAGAAGCTTACGCTGACGCTCAGTTCTATCCCAGTCGTCACCAGAGAAGCTGTAGTTAGCATTACCGCCAAGAGATTCTGCGCCACGGTTTCTTGCGTACCACAAAGCCTGATAGCCATCAAGGTGAGCAATCTGTGGATCCTGTGAATAATCTATCTCTAAAAACTCAGTTTTACCGAGCTGATTATTTACATCAATCTGAGCGTTGATATATTCCATCTCTTCGATAGAAAGCTCCATATCAACACCGCCGAGTACATTGATAATCTTTCTGAAAGAGTCAAAATCCACACAAGCGTATTTATCAACTTGAATACCAAAGTTAGCTTCGACCATCTCGATAGCAAGCGGGACTCCGCCTAAACTAAACGCTGAGTTTAGCTTACCGTCGCCATAACCCGGAATGTAAACATAAGTATCACGCTGGAAAGAAGTAAGCTTTATCTTCTTATGGAGATTATCAAGCGAAAGAAGAATCATTGTATCACTTCGACCAAAGTCATCTTTACCGTTGCCGTGAGCATCTTGTCCAAAAAGAAGAATATTAAGCACGTATTCGTTAGCTAACAGAGATTCACTCTTTACAGTATCAGAGTCATTCTTACCATCTACAGAAGTAGACGGCTTTGTCTTATCGATGTCTTCATAGTTAAGACTATCAAGTACAGAATAGTAGTAAACCATACCTGTACCGAATATAAGCATAATTATAGACATAATAAGAACAACGGTTCGAAAAGCTCGTCCTTTTGTATTCTTCTTTTTAAATACTTTGTTTACTTGGCTTGAGGAATTAATATCGACAAAATTGTCGTTTTGTTTAGCCATACAAATCACCTTTCCTCACGCGTAAAAACACATAATTACGCATATTAGAACATTGATATTATACATCAATAAATACAATTAATTTTCTAAAATAGAAATATACGCCAAAATTCAACAAATATTCACAACTTGTTGTGAAACAATGTAAATCTTAGCGTATATATTGTGCCATTTTTATAATTATTTAGTCCTGTTCGTCCAAAGTAAGCGAAAATGAAGGTAGGAATTCCTCCATAAAAGCTTGTACGCATGGTAGATTCATATTCTCAAGCGCAGTTTCAATTGAGGTATGCGCTTTTGAAAACTCCTTGTTTCCGATTTTTTCCTCTTCGATACACTTAATCAGTGCCGAAAGTTTATCAGCGGCTTTGATAAACGGAACATACTCGCTGTCTTTTTCCGAAATAGTCAGCAAAGAAGAAAACTCATCTCTGAGATCACTCGGAAGATATGAAACAAGTTTTTCTTCCGCTACTCTTTCAATTTGCTTATATACTTCGCTTATTTTAGGATTAAAATATTTTATCGGAGTCGGCATATCCCCTGTGATAATTTCAGAAGCATCGTGATATAAACCAAGCATAGCCGCGTGTTCTGCGTTAAGATTTGTGTTAAAACGTTTGTTACTTATAACAACCAAAGCGTGTGAAAGCATAGCTACCATCAGGCTATGTTCGCTGATATTCTCAGTTTTTGTATTATTCATCAATCCCCAACGATTGATATATTTCATTCTTGACATAACTGCAAAAAAGTGGCTGTTCATTTCATTTCCCCCCGAAATTTTAAAAAAATACACATAAATGTAAAAAACTAGTGCATTTTTTAAACTTATGTGGTATAATACATTGGTTATATTATACACAAAATTAAAGCGCTTTTAAAGACCTAATTTATTTTATGTTTAAAAACCGCTTATTTAGTCGATTTCACAACTATATAGAGCTATTCTCGGAGGTAAACAATGAGTTTTGGTGAGAAAATTTTAGAATATAAAGCGGATATTATTTCTGATTTATCCGAACTAATCGCAATAAAATCTGTATCAGGTTTTCAGGACGATTGCACTCAGGCTTTGGACTGGATGATGAAGAAGGCTGAAAGTTTTGGTCTTACAACTAAATCATACGATGGACTTGCAGGCCACGCTGAACTTGGCAGTGGCGGTAAGCTGTGCGGCGTATTATCTCACGTCGACGTTGTTCCTGAGGGTAATAACTGGAACTCTCTTCCGTTCGAGCTTTCTGTGGGTGACGGATATATGTACGGCAGAGGCGTCGCAGATGATAAAGGTGCTGCACTTATTTCACTTTACTGTCTGAAAGCTTTAAAAGATGCTGGTATTGAAGGCAAAAATACTTTACGTACAATTTTCGGAACCTGTGAAGAAACAGGTATGCACGATATAGATTTGTATTTTGAAAACGAGCCTGTTCCTGATATGTCATTTACTCCTGACAACAGATATGGCATCTGCAGATGTGAGAAAGGCATTTTACAGCTTGAGCTTTACGCTGACACTCATGATGGAACTACACTCACTCAGCTACACTCGGGCAAGGCTGTCAACGCAGTTCCTGACACAGCATACGCACTTCTTGACTGTTCTGAAACAGAAGACCACCAGTTACTAAGACTAGCTGACGCTAAAAAAGGAAACTTCGAATTTTACTATACAATCGATGGTATGATGGTTTTAAGCCGTGGCAAAGCTGCACACGCAAGTGATCCTCAGGAAGGTCTTAACGCTGCTGTTGCGCTTGTGGATTTGTTAACCTCAAACTTCTCTCTCCCATCTCTTGGAAGTGTATGCTCGTTTATTGAATCTTGTATCGGTCTTGATAATACCGGTATCAAAATGGGTATCAAAACGAGAGATGCTGAATCAGGCCCACTTTCAATAAGTGTTGGTACTGTACATATAGACGAGGGTTATGCTACCTGTACTGTAGATATCAGATACCCTGTTACTATGCAGGGCGAAAACATCTTGAACGTTGTCAAAAAGGCTGCTTCAAACGAGAATCTTCACGTTAAGGTTCTCAAGCACTCACTTCCTTTATATCTTAAAGAAGACAGCGAACTTATTAAGTTACTCTCTGACTCTTATGAAGCTATTATCGGTGAAAAACCTGATATGTATTCTTCAGGTGGTGGTACATACGCAAGAGTACTGGAAGGCAAAGGCGTTGCTTTCGGCCCTGTTTTCAAGGACGAGGTATCGAACATTCACAACGCCAACGAATGTATTAACGTCGAAAAATTCTTCCAGCATGCTCAGATATGCTTAGAAGCTATGTACAGAATGTACACTGCTGAATAAGGTGAAATATGTCTGCTGAAAAAATCATTAAGGCTCAAGCACGAGAAAAACTAAGAAATGGTGGTTGGGCTAAGGCTTTAATCGGCCTTGCTGTTATAACGATAATGTATCTGATAATAGATTCTTTGTATTCTTTTCAATATGTTATTTTAGAATCTTTTACTTTTACTGAAACCACTGAATTTCTCATAAATGTTGTCTGTGGTTCAATTATTACACTCATAGTTTTTATGCTCAGTCCGGTTATTCTAGGGTATATTAAAATGCTCTGTGACGAGAACAGCGACTACGATATGAGTAATGTTCTGTATTATTTTTCAAACTTTAAAAGATATAGAATGGCTATTTCTTTCATTTTCTCATTTGTTTTCAGAATGATACTGCCTACTGTACTGTGTTTTTCTCTCGTCATCATTTATTTGTCTTTAAAGCTATTTATCTTTAAAGAAGAGATGAACAACACATTCAATGATGTAACGCTTGTATTATTTATAATCAGTGCTATTTTATGGACACTCAGATATTCAAATAGATACTTTCTGAGTTTCTATTTGATGAGCGAAGATGAAAACAAGCCTATCTCCTACTATTTTAATACTTCGAAATTGATTATGTGTGGACACGAGAGTGATGTTGTAAAACTATTCAACTCCTTTTTAGGTTGGATAGCACTTTCCTTCACTGTGTTACCGCTACTCTATGTTTTACCGTACTTTGCGCAATCTATGTGCATCAGTGCAAAATGGATTTCAAAACTTTCAAGGAATGAATAAAATGAGTTACTTTAGCACAAATGAGGATTTACGAGTTTCTCTTTGTACAATTGCGTACAATGAAGAATCGGTTCTAAACGGTCTGTTTCGAGATTTTTCCGAACAGAGTTATCCTCACGATAAAATTGAAATAATACTGGTCGATAACGCTTCTACTGACAACACCAAAGCTATGATGAAGGAATTTCAGAAAACCGACTACGGCTTTGAGTCAGTGAAAATTTTTGACAGTACAAACAAAAATCAAGCTACTGCGTGGAACGAGGCGCTTCTGCACGCAACGGGTGACATAATCATCAGAGTTGACGCACACTCAAAAATCCCACGTTACTTCGTAGCTAAAAACGTATTTGAAATCAGCGAAGGTGAAGACATCGTTGGCGGTGGCAGACCAAACACTACAGATGGCATGACACCTTGGAAGCTGACACTTTTGGCTGCTGAAGAATCACTTTTCGGTTCATCAGTTGCTGACTACAGAAGAGCTCCGGGTCAAAAAATATATTTAGATAGTCTTTTTCATGCTGCATATAAACGCGAGGTTTTTGAAAAAGTTGGTGGCTTCAATGAAGATTTAGGACGTACTGAAGACAATGAACTTCACTACAGAATGAGAATGGCTGGCTACAGGTTCTGCTGTTGTCCTGAAATCATCTCATTCCAGCATACAAGAAATACTTTAAGGAAAATGATGAAGCAAAAATACGGCAACGGATACTGGATAGGGCTTACTTCAGGCGTTTGTTTCAAGTGCCTTAACTACTTCCACTTTATCCCGTTTGTTTTTGTTATGGCTTTGCTTTTTAGTATGCTTTTGTGGATATTCGGCAATCCTACATTGTTCGCTATAATTATTGCGATGTATTCGATGTTCAATCTCGTTAACACTGTAGGCTGTCTTATGCTTAAGAAACCTAATCCTCTATTTCTTTTGCTTCCGTTCATCTTCCCTCTTCTTCACATTTCTTACGGAATCGGCACACTAGTAGGTTTAGTTAAAATGCCGTTCTGGAGAAAAAAACTTGATGATACTTCAGAAAAAAGAATTGAAATGGTAAAAGAAGCTATCAGAAAAAACACTATCGAAAAAGATGACTTTAAACTCTAAGACTAAGGTGTTTATTTATGTCTGAAATCATAAAAATAGATAATGAAACTCTGAGAAAGCTACAACTCAAGGAACTTGAGTCACTGCTTTTTTTCAAAGATTTCTGTGAAAAAAATGAATTAAGATGGTATCTTTTGGGCGGTTGTGTTATCGGTGCTATAAGAAACAAAGGATTCATCCCATGGGACGATGATATAGATATTATTATGCCTCGTCCTGATTGGGAAAGAATGCTCAAGCTCTGGAAAGAACAGGTGAAATCCGATAGATTTCTTATGCTCAAAACTGATGAAGGCGAGATTTTCACAGGCAATATTTTTGCCACGATGGTTGACACTTCCGCTACTATGGTAAAAGAGAATCAGAAAGATATCGACGTACCACATGGCATTGTTACGGATATCTTTCCTATCGACGGTTGTCCTGATTCTAAATTCCAGAGATATATGCAGTATTTCTGGACACTCATTTACTCACTGTTTATATCGGAGTTTGTTCCTGAAAAGCACGGAAAACTCATAGCTATTACAAGTAAAATTATGCTTGGATTAGTCAGAAGTCGAAAAGCAAGAACCAAAGTATGGAAATTCGCTGAAAAGCAACTCAAGAAATTCGACTTTGAAACACCTGAATATAGTACAGAGCTTTACGCAGGTCCGCATTATATGAAGAAGAAGTATCCTCAATCTGCGTTTGCTAAGGAAACCTATCTTGAATTTGAAGGGTTGCAGCTTCCTGTAATGCAGGGCTATGATGAGTATCTTTCTATCGCTTTTGGCGACTATATGGAATTACCGCCAGAGGAAAAGCGTGTACCACATCACGATTTGGTGGAGCTTGATTTAGATAAACCTTGCATATAATATTGACACTTTTATTAATGCTATATATAATATTAATATCTTCGGGGCGGGGTGAGATTCCCCACCGGTGGTAAAGTCCACGAGCGCAAGCTGATTCGGTGAAATTCCGAAACCGACGGTATAGTCCGGATGAAAGAAGATGTGCGTTATAATTACGCTATAATTTTACTTCCCCGATGATTTTCATCGGGGATTTTGTTTTTGAGGTGAATATATGGAAAACTCTAAAATTTCTAAAACAAGAAAACTTGTTGTTATAGCTATGCTGGGTAGTTTGGCAACTATTCTTATGCTATTTGAAATACCGCTACCATTCATAGCACCTCCGTTTTACAAAATTGATTTTTCGGAGGTACCTGTACTGATTGGCGCGTTTGCCTTAGATCCAATATCCGGTGTTATGATAGAAGCGATTAAAATACTTTTAAATTTCATTTTAAACAGTACTGACACAGGAGGTATTGGTGAAATCGCTAATTTTGTTATAGGTTGCGCGTACGTTTTACCTGCAGCTATTATTTATAAACGCAAAAAAACTAAAGCCAATGCAATTATAGCAATGATAATAGCTACTTTATCGATGGCTGTTCTGAGCGTTTTCATTAATGCTTATCTAATGATACCATTTTACTCAAACATTATGCCGCTTGAACAAATCATTGAGATGGGTAAAGATATTATTCCGCTCATTACAAATACTCTGACCTTCTGTGTGTTCTGTGTGGCTCCGTTCAACCTGATCAAAGGTATTCTGGTATCTATAGTAACTACACTAATTTACAAACCTCTATCAAAGATAATTCACGCTAAGGGTTGACAGAGGAATACAATGTGATATAATGAAGAAAATACAGAGTAAAAGATCGTGCGTCAAGTGTTTCACAGACGGGGAGTTGCTGTGGAAACGAAAGGGTGACCTGCGGTACGGTCTTTGCATCCCGCTGTTACATTCGGATACTACCTCCCTATGTGATAACGAGATAGGGAGGTTTTTTTATGTCTATTTTACAAATGTTCAAAAAATCATCACAGAATCTTTCTAAAATCGCACCGTTGTGTATATGTTCAATGATGCTTGCTTTGCGAATAGTGCTTGGAATGTTCACAAATTTTACGCTGAGCTTTGCACCATTCGTGAAAATCGGGTTCTCTTTCCTACCAATTGTAATTGTTGCGTATCTTTACGGTCCTGTGTGTGCAGCTATTGTTTCAGGTGCTGGAGATATACTTTCAATTATGCTAAGTAATCCAACTGCATTTTCCATTATGCCAGGAATCACTTTGTGTTACATTTTTGAAGGTATTATCTTCGGTATCATACTTTATGATAAAAAAGACCTTAAGCGTATTATTCTCGCTTTTGTAATGGTTCTCTTACTTTGCAGATTACCGCTTAACACACTGGTGTTACATCTAATGATGGGAATACCGTATTTTGAATTGATGTTCTACAGAGCGATAATCCTTGTTCCTTTTGCCGTTGTTGAAGTATCGATAAGCTACGGTGTGATAAAAGCTGTGGACAGAGTTCCAATACTTAAAAAATAAGATAAAACTACTATAAAAACAACCCCTGCAGTATAAACTGCAGGGGTTGTTTTATGCAATAAGCAATAAGTTGTTTAGTAAATTAAGCGAGCTGATCTGTGAGTTCTGCATCAGCGTATACAGAAATCCATGGACCGTTTGATGTAGCCTGTGCGTCATCAATAACAACCCAGATTTCCTGAGCGCTGAATCCGTCGTAGTCACTTGTCTGGATACCGCCACCATTGTTGATGATGATGCTGTATGTATGATCTGGTGGAACGTCGAGTTCAGTTGTGTACCAACCGTTTTCATCAACCTCTGTCATCTGTAAACCTGGCCAAGCTTCAAACATGTTAACCTGTGTGCCGCCACCTACAGGAGTAGCCCAAGCCCAGAGGAATGGATCCCATGTAAGGTCGCCGCCATGCTTAACGTGAACCTTAACGTTCTCAACCTTGTAGTTATATTCATAAGTAACAGTTACATTACCTGTGATAACACCATTTGCATTTGCAGGAGTTTCCTTAAGCTCATAGAATACGCTATCTTTAGCTTCTGTTGTATACTCTTCACCAAGTCTGTATTCCTTAACGAGTGGTGAGATGAATGCCTTACCGTCCTCGTCGATGTACTTAACTGTGAGTGTGTATACAGTAACATCGTGGAATGATAAGAACTGCTGGAGCAATGTTGCATCCATTACAGTTGTGTACTCATCGTAGTTGTAGTCACCATTATCGATAAGCTCATACTGTTTAAGCTGAGCAAGGTGCATCTGGATTGCAGTTGCATCCATAACGCTGAGAACACCGTCACCATCAATATCGCCGTTTTCTGGGAGCATTGATGAAGGTGTAAAACGTTTGAAGTAGTAGTTAACATCTGTATCAGTATCAGCAAATTTGCCGTTAACTTCACCTTCAACTCTATCAATCTCGTACTTAAGAGGAACTGATGTATCAGCAGCTGCTGCATAGCCCTCACCAGGCATACCTAAGATTGTGTTAGTCTTGAAGCTTTCACCTGTTGCGTTATCAATGTGGTTGATAGAAACTGTTGAGAATTTTGAATCAATAGCGCAAGCTTCATAAGTGGATTTTTCAACGGCGATAATTGAAGAAAATGCAGGAATCTGGAACTTAAGACCCTTAGCTTCGCCGAGTTTCTTAACACCAGCGCTCTTATCGTTAACGATAATTACCCATTCTGTATCAGCAGAAATACCTGAATCGATGTGGCTCTTGAATTCCTGAGTAATAGTACCCTTTGAGCCATTGTGCATAACAGCTACCTTACTCCATTCGCCCTCTGTATTGTTATCAACAGTGTAAGCGATTGTTTTTGAGGCGCTAGCCAATGATGTATGGAAGTAATACTTGTAAGAATCGTCTTCATCATCTTTCTGTGCCGCTGTGAATGGTGAGAATACTGAACGTAGTTCCATCATTCCCTTGTAATATGATACGAGGTCTGCGTTAGACTCTAAGAGGCTCCAGTCGATCATATTAAGAGTTGGTGATGAGCTGTATGAGTTTTCGTCGCCATCCTTAGAACGAGCCATTTCCTCACCAGCTAAGATAAGGTTGATACCCTGTGATGAAAGTGTAACTGCACTGGAAAGCTTGTTCTGAGTAATAGCGTCCTCGAAACGAGATCTGTAGTCAGCGGAAATACCGTGGTTTATACCAACAAGCTTATCGTAAAGTGTGTTATTATCGTGACAAGAAGCATAAGATACACACTGTTCAGGAGATAACGCTGTCCAGTTACAGCCTTTACCTGATGTATTAGCACGGATACCATATGAGATACCTGGTGCATATACCATTGAACCTGAAAGCCAACCTGGAGCTGTAGGGCCATCAAATACGCCACCCTTTAAAGCATCACGCATCTGGTCATTAAAGAAGCCGATACGCTCGCTTGTAACGCTAGCGTTCTTCTGTGTACATGGGAGAACTACCTCGCCTGTGCAAGAAACAGGGTCAAGAGTTGTATTACCTGACCAACCCTCACCGTACATAATAATACGCTCATCAGTTTCGTCGAGCATATCACGAATGAGGTTCATTGTTTCTACGTCATGGATACCCATAAGGTCAAAACGATAACCGTCAATGTGATATTCGTCAACCCAATACTGAAGCATATCCATCATATATCTACGATACATATAACGCTCAGAAGCTGTATCATTACCGCAACCTGACTGGTTAGAGAAAGTACCGTCTGTATTAATTCTGTAGTAATAGTCAGGAACTACTGCTGTAAAGCAAGAATCCTGCTTGTATGTGTGGTTGTAAACAACGTCCATAATAACGCCGATACCAGCCTCGTGGAGAGCCTGAATCATCTGTTTACACTCATTAATTCTGACATTACCGTCGTATGGGTTAGAAGAGAAAGAACCTTCTGGAACGCCATAGTTCATTGGGTCATAACCCCAGTTGTACTGTGTATCAGGACCTGTCTCATCGATTGAACCGAAATCATAGAACGGGTTAATCTGTACATGTGTAACGCCTAAACTCTTAAGGTAATCAACACAAGTTGAAATGTGACCTTCGCCGTTTAATGTTGTACCCTTTTCAGTGAATGCGAGGTACTTACCACGGTTAGCTTCACTTACGCCAGATGTTTCACTGTAAGAGAAGTCTTTTACCTGAAGCTCCCAAATGATAGCATCAGACTGCTCATCAACATAGATGTGAGCGTCCTGATCCCAACCTTCTGGGTCTGTGGAATCAAGGTCAACTACCATTGAACGAGCTGAGTTAACACCGATAGCATAAGAGTAAACGTCCTGTGTTTCACGAGTTGTTAATTCACCGTCGATGATTCTGTCAGGAGAAGTTACTGAGTATGTGTAATAAACGTTCTTGAGATCGCCCTCAACAGTTACTGTCCATACACCTGTAAACTTATCATTTTCAACGAGTTTTGCCATCTCGTAGGTACCTAAATCAGCAGCACCCTCTTCTTTGTCAGAACCTGTAGCGTAAAGGTTTAAAACTACTTCAGTAGCAGTTGGAGCCCATACTTTGAATTCTGTCTTAGAAGGTGTGTAGATAGCACCGAGCGTACCAGAGTAAGCATACTCGTCGTCGAGAGCCATAGCTGCTACTGAATAAGGGTTATTATTCACAACAGGCTCTTCTTCGGTTGTTTCAGCGAACGTACCTACTGTTGCGATGCTTGTTAACATTAACAATGCAAGAACAATAGATAAAATTCTTTTGAACTTTTTCATTTTTTCACCTCATAAAAATTTTATTCTATAAATAGGTCGTCAGCTTCAGAATATCCGCCGGCGCCAGATTTACGTTTTTTCACAGCAAGAATAACTACAGCCACAACAAGTAACAGAAGCAACCCGCCACCTGCCATAACCGCAATGCTCAGTGCGGTTGTCTCTTTACTGTAATTCACTACGATATTACATTCAGTAGCACCAAACACCGCTCCATTACAAGTATCTGAAATATACTCATATCCCTGAATGTCGAGAATTTCTACGACAACCTCAGAACCAATGTCTCCTGCGTAGGATTTTGTCTGAAGTATTTCGCCCTTAGAACTCATATATATAACATTAGCAATACCGGTGTTGGCTACTGAAACATCGTCAGTTTCAACATCTTCAATAGGCTTGTAACAATAAGTAATTGTAATATCATCTTTCTCGAACTTACCAGCACCATTTGTAGGGAGTTTATCTAAATCGAGACGATATCCTTCAACGCTTGCAATTCTTGGAGTAGTATAGCGCTGACCAACACGGTTAGTCATAACGATAGAATTAGCAATATCTTCGCCGTTTTCGTTAACATAGTGAATAGTAACACTGCTATAGTCCCCTGTGTAAGGTTTGCAATCAATTGTAATTTCCTGAGTATTCTTAGTAAACTTACCAGTCTTTGAGCCTGTGTATCCGCTTACATCGTATCTGTACACAAGTGAGTTAGGATAAGCAATCTTAAAGCTTTCGCCCTCTTTGCCTTTAAGGAGCTGTTCGTATACAACTGTTTTGTTCTCGGTGTCATAATACTTAACGATAACTCTCTTATCAGTATCGATATCAGGGTAAAGATCAAAACTACTCTTGTTAACTAATATTGCGCTAGAGTGAGGAGCAACGGTAATTTTGTTATCAGTAACCTCCCCAAGGTTCATTACACCAGCATTTTTGTCGTTTGCTAAAATGACCCAAGACAAACACAGGTTATTAGGAAGAGTAACGGTAGTCTTCTTATCAGAAGCATTGAAGACAGCAGCAAACGCTTTTGTGTTACCGCTACCTTTGATAGTATAAGCTATAACACCATCGTCAAGGTCATCGATATAAGAAATCGAATTAGCAACCTCGCCTGTGTTATCTCTTAGTAAATCGACTGTTTTACGTATATCGATAAGTCCCTTATAATAATCAACAAGGTCAGCGTATTTATTTATATCATTCCAATCAATCTGATTAACCTCAACAGGAGATTTATAGGAGTTCTCGTCACCATCTTTGGAACGTGCCATCTCCTCACCTGCCATCATAAACGGCACACCCTGTGAAGTGAGAACAATAGAAGCTGAAAGCTTGTTCATAGCAACAAGGTCTTCCCTGCGCTTTCTGAAACTACCGTCATCTGGGTAAACCGATGCGACAAGTTTATCATAAAGTGAGAGATTATCGTGACAAGATGCGTAGTTGATGCACTGTCGTGGAAAAACTCCCCAAGTACCGGCTGTAGCCATACCCTCGATACCTGACTTAACCTTTGATTTATTGGAGCCACTCTGGATAAAACCTTTGTCTTTAGCTTCAAAAACGTTACCTCTAAGTCCGTCGCGAATGGTATCATTAAAAGCTCCGATTCTGGTAGAAAGCTTAGAAAGCTTGTCCTGATTGGTTAAATCTACACCAAACGCACAGTTAGTAGTAAGATTCCACGCTTCACCATACATAATAATTTTTCCGCCATCAGGAAGCTTATCAAGGCTCTTTCGGATATAGTTCATAGTATCGACATCGTGAAGTCCCATAAGATCAAAACGGAAGCCGTCAATATGATATTCCTCAGCCCAATATACAACAGAGTTCTTCATAAACTCTCTGAACATAATACGTTCGGAAGCTGTATCGTTGCCACAACCGGAACCATTGGACCACTCACCGCTGTCACTGATTCTGTAGTAATAATCAGGAACAATAAGGTTAAACCAAGAATCCTGGGATAAGTAAGTGTGATTATAAACAACGTCCATAATTACACCGATTCCTGCTTTATGCAAAGCCTGAATCATTTGCTTACATTCTTTGATGCGGACATTACCGTTGTAAGGATTAGATGAATACGAACCTTCAGGAATGTTATAGTTCTTAGGGTCATATCCCCAGTTGTACTGTGGATTAACAGTATCAGTTTCGTCGATAGAATGGAAATCGTAGAAAGGGTTAATCTGAACATAATTGACACCTAGGTCTTTCAGGTAATCAATACATGTAGGAAGTGAACCTTCAACTGAGTCAACTACTGTTCCTTCTTCTGTAAATGCTAAAAATTTACCTCGATTCTTTTCGCTGACACCTGAAGTCTCGGAAGCGGAAAAATCCCTTACGCTGATTTCCCAGATAACAGCATCGTTAATACTGTTGACACGATTGAATTTATCATCTTTCCAGCCATCAGGGTCAGTAGAGTTAAGGTCAACGACCATACCTCTGTCACCGTTAGCGCCACAGGCTTTAGCATACGGGTCAACAACCTCGTTTGTTTTTCCGTTAACAGTAACGAGATATGTGTAATACTTGTTCTTATAGTCACCTTTAAGAGTAGCAACCCAAGTGCCGTACTTCTCAACAAGTTTCATAGAAGTTTCGGAAAGCATCGAAGAGCCTTCCTCGCGGTCAGAACCTTTATTATATATACGTAATCTCACGTCGGTAGCCAATGGCGACCAAACCTTGAATGTAGTTTCTTTTTTGGAATAGGACGCGCCTAAATCACCTTTATAGTAGGTCTTTTCAAGTAATTTGACGTATTTTTCCATTCCTATATCCTGAGCGGTAACAGGCGGCTTTGTAGGAGCAACTGTTTCCTCTTCGGTGGGAGTGGTAGACTCCTGCGCACCATCTACAGCGAAAGTGCCAAGCATCGAGGAACACGGTATCATCAACATAACAAGTACACCTGCCAACATTCGTTTTAGTCTCACGGTATTTGCCTCCAGTATTTGCATTTCTGTACAGTATAATAATAGCACAACATATACATACACTTAATTCCGAATAAGAAATAAACCGCCACTATGGGCGGTTTATTTTTTCTGTCTCATATTATTTTTATTTTTTCAAAAGCCGTACATTGAAACTTCTCCAAGTTCTTCCTCAATTCTAAGCAATCTGTTATATTTTGCAACACGATCACTACGACATGGCGCACCTGTTTTTATCTGACCTGCGTTTAATGCTACAGCCAAATCTGCTATTGTTGTATCCTCTGTTTCTCCGCTACGATGAGATATTACGGCAGTATACGAAGCACGATGAGCGCACTGCACGGCTTCTATAGCTTGTGTCAATGTTCCTATCTGATTAACTTTTACTAAGATAGAATTAGCCGCTCCCATTTCTATTCCCTGTCTAAGACGAACGGTATTTGTTACGAACAAATCATCTCCAACCAACTGAATACGATTGCCGATTTTCTGTGTAATCTTTGAAAAGCCTTTGAAATCGTGTTCTGAAAGCGCATCTTCTACTGAAATAATCGGATAATTTATGCACAGATTCTCAATGTATGAAATCAGATCATCGCTATTCATTCGTGTATTACGCTTTGGAAGATGATAATACCCATCGCTATACCACTCGGAAGATGCTACATCAAGAGCGATTTTTATATCATGAGTTGAGTAGCCCGCTTCGTTTATGGCTTTCAGAATATACTCTATCGCTTGTTCATCGCTATCCAAATCAGGTGCAAAACCACCTTCATCGCCTACACCAGAAGCTTTGCCCTCACTTTTAAGAATTTTTCCTAAAGTGTGGTAAATTTCACAGCACTGACGAAGACCTTCAGCAAAGCACTGTGCTTTCACTGGCATTATCATAAACTCCTGAATGTCGATATTATTGGACGCGTGCGCTCCACCGTTTAAAATATTCATCATCGGAACAGGTAGTGTACAGGCGTTCACTCCACCGATATATCGATAAAGCGGAATATTCAAGAGCTTTGCGCCAGCTTTTGCACAAGCCAGGGATACAGCCAGAATCGCATTAGCACCTAGGTTGCTCTTGTTTTCCGTACCGTCAAGCTCACACATACGATAATCTATTTTTCGCTGTGATAGTACAGAAACTCCTTCAAGTGCAGGGCTGATGGTTTCAGTTATATTACTAACAGCTTTTTTTACACCTTTGCCAAAATATCTATTATCATTATCCCTCAGCTCAACTGCCTCAAATTCACCTGTTGAAGCTCCTGACGGAACAGATGCAACAGCGCACACTCCGCATTCAGTTACTACTTGTGCTTCAACAGTTGGATTACCGCGCGAATCAATTATCTCTCTTGAAAGTATTTTTTTAATCTTTGTATTCATAAACATTCCTCCCGAAATTAGGTTTGACAAATACAGGAAAAATATTCATTTCACAAAGATGATTTTCTGCATAGTATGTAGTAGTGGAAGGAGGTTTTTATGGAACCGATTATTTATACTGTCAGACCCGGTAACACACTGTTCGCTATAGCTCAGCTATATGGCACTACTGCTATGGATATCGCAAGATACAACGGTATTGTCTATCCATACACTATTTTTCCGGGTCAAAAGCTCAGAATACCTGTTGAGGAAATAACCCCACCAAAATACTACTTTATACGTCCGGGAGACTCACTAAACAATATCGCAAAGAGATATGGTATCGAATTAAACGAACTTATTGCGATTAACAATTTCGAAGATCCAAACACCATATATCCCGGTCAAAGAATCCAGCTTTATATATAGCTACACACCGTTTTGCATAAGCAAAACGGTTACATAATATATAAAAAGACCGCTAAAAAGCGGTCTTCTAAAATGCCATTACTGAACAGGCTGTTTTTTTATGCCGTAGATTTTTCTAAGTATAAATGATAAAAACTTTGGTCTTTCGATAAGTACAACTTTCATAGTTACCTCCTACAACTTAAAGAAACTACGATAATTACTACAGCACTGATAAAAAGCAAGCATTTCGATGGCAAAATACACGAAAGTATCATACCAGACGAAAAAGCCACGGCACAGCTTACTTTTTCACGACAGCGTTTCATAATCATCACCCAATATCATAATACTCATGTACTAAAAATGTGTTACATAAACTTTGTTGAATAAAAAAATAATTGTGGTATACTTACTAATGGTGATTATATGAGAACAATTACTATAAACAAAAACGACTCAGGTCAAAGACTCGACAAGTTTATTCTAAAACGATTCAAGACCATGCCAAAGTCACTTATGCACAAGTATATCCGCACTAAATACATAAAACTTAACGGAAAGAAAACCACCCCTGAGGTTTTTCTTAATGAAGGCGATGTGCTGACTTTATATATTAAAGACGAGTTTTTCGAGGAACCTAAAAAAGAATATGAGTTTATGAAAGCTTCAAAAAAGCTCGAGATAGTATACGAAGATGAAAATATTATGTTACTTGACAAAAAGCCTGGTGTTATTGTTCATCAAGATAAAAACTACGATGCTGACTGTATGGTAAATCGTGTTCAACGCTATCTTTTCGAAAAAGGCGAATACAATCCCGAAAGCGACAAAGCTTTCTCCCCTGCGCTCGTTAACCGTATCGACAGAAACACAGGCGGTATTATCATTGCGGCTAAAAATGCCCTCGCGCTTAGAGTATTAAACGAAAAAGTGAGATCAAGAGAAATAAGAAAGTTTTATCTTTGCATAGTCAAAGGAAGTCCGAAGAAAAAGAGCGATACACTAAAAGACTATCTCACTAAAAATGAGAGCAAAAACACAGTAAAAGTAAGCAAAAACGAGCTAAAGGGTAGCAAAGAAATCATCACAAAATATAAAGTCTTATGCTATGACAAAGCAAGAGATTTATCGCTGTGTGAGGTGGAGCTTCTCACCGGCAGAACTCACCAAATCAGAGCGCACATGGCTTCAATCGGTCATCCGTTACTTGGTGATGAAAAATACGGTGATAAAGCCCTTAATCGAAAATTCCATCAAAACCATCAACTTCTCTGCTCATACAAACTCAAGTTTAATTTTGAAAAAAACGCTCAGGAACTTGAATATTTAAACGGCAAAGAATTTTCTTTAAACGAAATTTGGTTTGTAAAAGACAATAAAATCAAGCTATAACAAAAGCCACCCAAAAGGTGGCTTTACTCATGCCAATTCAATTGTTTCACCTGTTGAAATGTAGTGCAGTCGGGACATATACTTTTTCATAAACCCATACTGCTCCACTCCTGTACAATGGCAGGTATAAAACTCCGTATCAAATGAATCGAGATACGAAGCGTAGGATTTGAGGGTATTATCTAAAGAAAGTTTCGAAAAATGGAAACCGCCAACTAAAACATCAGGTACAAACCATTTGATAATATTCAAAATTCCCTTGTGGGAACAGCCACTTATAAGCACACGTCTACTATCTTCTTCGATCAACAAATAATGTTCGTGTAAAAACGGGTCTGGAATTCTCACTGAGTTTTTCATAGCACTTAAACCAAAGCTACCTAAATCAAATTCACGTTCTCTATCATTACAGCTATACAGCGTTAAACCATCAGCAATTTTAATTTCAGCATCAGTAAAAACAAGGCGATCACAATCTTTCAGTGATGCATCCAGTCCGATGAATTTTTCGCCGTTATAGTGAGGTTCAAAAGCATGAGTATTAAGATAAACTTTAGCTTTACCATTTATCTTAAGAAACTTTTCAAGCCCACCTCCGTGGTCATAGTGACCATGTGAAAGCACGGCTATATCAACTTTGCTTAGGTCAATATTCATTTTCTGCGCATTCTCATAAAAGAGGTCAGTTTGTCCCATATCAAAAAGGATTTTATGCGACGTTGTTTCTATATAAAGAGAGAGTCCGTGTTCGCTTTTTAAGTTATCATTAGAGGTCGTATTTTCAACAAGCGCTGTGATTTTCATAATATCGTCCATTTCTTTTAATATATTTACATTATAAGCAAATATTATCAACTTGACAAGGTTAAGTAAATTTGGGTATAGTAAACTAAGTAATATGCAGGGAGATTTTTATGGAATATTTCATCTCATTTTTAGAGGGTGTTATCACCTTTATTTCACCGTGCTTACTGCCAATGTTACCCGTGTATGTATCTTACTTTGCGGGCGGTGGTGTTAAGCGAAAAACTTCAAAAACGCTAATAAACGCGTTGTCGTTTGTGCTGGGATTTACGATAGTTTTCGTATTACTTGGTGCTTTAGCAGGAACACTCGGTAGCTTTCTCACAAAGTATCAGGTTGCAGTTAACATTGTGACAGGTTTAGTTGTAGTGTTTTTCGGCTTGAACTTCTTAGGTGTTTTTAAGCTGAGTATTTTTAAAGGTATGAGCAATAAAGCCAAAACTGACAACCTGGTTTTTTTTTCTTCTCTGATATTCGGTATCGTTTTTTCAGTTGGTTGGACACCGTGTGTAGGAGCGTTTTTAGGCTCAGCACTAATGCTCGCTTCGTCGCAAGGACAAGTGCTAAAAGGCGTCATTATGTTACTTCTATATTCGCTTGGACTAGGTATTCCTTTTATTGTAAGTGCAGTATTAATTGATAAATTAAAAGGAGCTTTTGACTTTATCAAAAAGCACTATAATGTAATTAATATAGTTTGCGGAAGTATTCTGATTTTAGTAGGTATACTGATGATGAGCGGTATGCTCACTAAATTTGTTGCAATATTAGCGTGAGGTTAATTATGGATAAGATAACTAAGCTTTCAATAGGAATTGTAGTAGCGATTGTACTGTTTACAGGTGCATACATGCTGTATAATTCCTTAACAGAAAATTTTTCTCCAGAAAATACGCTTGAAACCCAAAGCATCGAGCATAATCACGAAAATGATAGTGAGGCTTCAGATTATTCAGCACCAAATTTCACGGTCGAAGATAAAGACGGCAACGCTGTCACTCTTGAAAGTTTCTTTGGTAAACCTATAGTTCTCAATATGTGGGCTAGCTGGTGTCCTCCGTGCAAAGCTGAAATGCCACACTTCGAAGAAGCGTATAAAGAGAACAGCGACATAGTATTTATGATGATAAACATGACATCTGGTGACAACAGAAGTGATGCAGAAAAATTCATCAAAGAAGAGGGTTATACCTTCCCTGTGTACTTCGACACTGATGGTATTGCCTCTTATGTTTACAACGCCACTTCACTACCAATGACGATATTCATCGACAAAAACGGCGACATTGTGACTTACGCTAACGGCTCACTTTCGAAAGAGCAGTTACAACAAGGGATTGATATGATTCGATAAATCATTTAATTCATATATGTTAACAACTCCCTTTACACAATGGGGCTAAATAAAAGCACTGCTAAATTTTATCAGCAGTGCTTGTTTTTATTTTAGACTCATAAAAGCTGACATTGTACCACGCTTTCCGTTTGTAGCTCGATGGCTCCACAAAAGTTCACTATTACACTTGGTACATAAATCTGAAACCGTGATATTCTCCGCTTTCACACCCGCTTCTACAAGAATCTGACGATTACACTCAAGAAGGTCAACCATAAATTTTCCGTCTTCTCTGGGAAAAACAAATCTACTGTCATCAAGGCCTAAAGAGTAGAAATTATCTGCACACATCTTATCAACCTCGTAACAGCATTTTGAAATTGCAGGACCGATAGCGCAAATCAAATCATCAGGATCCGTACCGTAGTTCAAGGTCATCGTCTTTATAACTTCAGCGCCAATTTTTCCTACTGTTCCTCGCCAACCTGCGTGAGCAAGACCAATCGCTTTTTTCTTAGTATCAACAAAGAAAAGCGGTGTGCAATCTGCATAATAAGTAACTAATGTTACACCTTTTTCGTTAGTCACCAAAGCGTCTACACTCTTTATATCTTTCGGCTTATATATGCCGACACCGCAGTTTTCTTTAGTACATACGCGCACAAAGGTGTGGTGGTCCTGAGATGAAGCCACAAGTGATTCGAATTCAAATCCACACGCATCACACATACGCTTATAATTTTCGGTAACATCGCTAAAGTCATCATGTTCAAAGGAAAGATTCATACTTTCAAATATACCCTTGGACACACCGCCTAAACGGGTAGAAAAAGCGTGATTGATAAAATCAATTTCAGATAAACGATTATATGTTAAAAAACTGACTCCTTTGTTTTTATTCAGAGTCATTGTACCAGACTTAATAGTCATAAAATCACCTCAAAGTACTGAAATTATACTATACTTATCTTATGCTTGCAAGTAAAATATAATCGTGGTATAATCAAGTCACAGAATACTTTCTGTCGGAGGAATTATGAAAAAAGTTAAGCTTTTCGGAAACAACATTCCTGTGAGTTGCGACTACTGCGCTCACTCTCAGATAAATAACGGTGCGCAGTTCTGCACTATGAACAAGGTACTCAAAAACGGTAAATGCCGAAAGTATGAATACAATCCGATTATGAGAGTACCTAAGCGAAACAATTCTCTTCCTAAATTCAAGCCAGAGGATTTCGCACTGTAAACATTAAAAAAGTAACATACAAAAGACCTACTCGTGTTGAGTAGGTCTTTTGATTTAGGATTATGCAAAAATACTTTATTTAATAACATCAACAATCATATTACTATCTTCGAAGGTAATATTAGCGTATTTTTTCTGAACTTCACCATTTAAATAAGTAACCTCAATTGTTACTTTATCGCTATAATCCGACGAAAAATTCTCTGGCATCAGAAATTCACAGTTTTTATCGATTGGATAACAAGAAATACTGATATATTTTTCATCAGGGTTTCTGTTTATGTCTTCGATTTCAACACAGGAATAGCTTTTAAGATATCTGTCTTGCCACGTATCAGGATTAGCCTCAACATAGTTACCTTCGCTATCTTTTACATATGGGGTAACAACAAGGGGGTCAGGCTCTCCTTCATCAATAGAAAAATTGTCATAATTAGATATTTCGGTAGCATTGTAATTTTTCGCGCATAAAGCAATTGCAATATTACCCTTATCAGAATACGCGCGAACTTTTTCAATATTTTCACCTGTAACGTTGAAAAGAGGACTCAAAGCAAGATATTCTATATCATCGTCCTTTCCGTACGCAACATCAGTTGTTATCGTCTCATCACTTTCGGATTCCGATACTTTAATACTGTACAGTTTTTCTTCTGATACAACATAGTGTAAAACATCTTCTTTTTCTGACTGTGCAGCTGATACAGTTAGCGTAAAACTGTTATCAGATGACGCTCGCGGGACTACAACAATGGTAGCAAGAATTGCAAGCACCAAGGCAGCCGCTAACACAGAAGTGTATTTCACAGGATTTCTCCTCTCTTTTAGCTCGAAAGAATCAACTTCTCTATCGCAATAAGCTTTCATCATCTCATCAAATTTTTTTTCATTCATCAAAGTTCAACTCCTTTTTCAGTAATTCTCGTGCTTTGTGTAATCGTGACTTAACTGTACCCTCGGGGATAGAAAGTATTTCGGATAATTCGGATATAGAATAATCTTTGAAATAATATAGAACTATGACCTCACGTTGTTCTCTTCTTAGGATATTTAGAGCGTTATGCAAGGATATATAATCGTCTTTTTCCTCTTCATAAAAAGGTATGGATGATAAAAACAACTCTTGCTCATCAGATGAATTAAATCTAAAAGCCCTTCTAACATCAAAGCGTTTCAGCATGTCACGATGCGTGTTAATACAAACTGAAAACAACCATTTTTCAAAAGGCTGTTCCTTTTTGTATAGCTTGTATTTTCGAAAAACTTTTTCCCATGTAGATTGATAGAGGTCCTGAGCGTCTATTGAATTATTGCACAGTGATAAACAAAGCTTAGTAAGGTTTAAACCGTGTTCTTCAACCAATTTTTCATATTCTTTTTTCACGCTCACACCTCCTTGAAAGCTTTCATAATATATACGATTGAGCTTACACTTTAGTTCACTTTTATTTTAAAATTTTTATTTATTTTTTCAAGTAAAAAGCCCCTCGAAATCGAGGGGCTTTTTTAGCAGTATTTAGCAATACTTTTTAGCTTTTTCTGAGCGGCTTTTATGTGACGTGTGACAGTGGAAGGAGAAAGCGAAAGGATAGATGCTATCTCGTTCATGCGCTTGTTCTCGTAATAATACATAACAAGACATTCACGCTGTCTTTGAGTAAGCTCACTAACCATAGCCATAGACAAAAGCTTTTTCATATTTTCGATTGCTTTTTTATTTGTAGAATTGTTATCATACATCGAATACGAAATAAGATGATTATTCTCTTCGGTAATGTGTGCTAAATTATGCTGCATCGAGCATCACTCCAGCACGCTCTGAAAGATGTTTTGCAGTCAGCATACACTCATAGTAGATGTTTCGAAGACGTATAATATCAGCATTGATGGTGTGCCTTTCATCGAGTGAGGCATTGCGTAGTTTTTTCTTTTTATTTTCAATTGCTTTCAAAACCTTTTGCGCTTCTAAGAAATATTCCTGAGACCATTTTATGTAATCCATAGTTCTTCGTCCTTTCCGTCATTAGTGAGTAAAACAAACTTATTCGTTGAAGCTGGGGCTTGACTTCGACTTTTATTTTAGCAGATTTTTCTACTTATTTCAATAGTTTTTCGAATATTTGTTCGAATTTACAGTCCATTCATATAATCTGGTCAAAATTCAAAAAGGTTCTACAAAATGTTAGAATCTACGACAAAGAAAACGCTGTCGAACAAATTGAACTTTTATACAAGCGTACACCTTTTTGTAAAATAATAAGCGCACCAGCTTTAGCCAGTGCGCAAAAATCAAACTTTATTTTCTAAATTAGAATTTTCTTTCTTTAATTTATCGAGTATAGATTTACGTTTTTCTCGTTTGTCATCTTTCGCCTTTTCGACAATTCGACGATCAACTGTTACTCCCTCATATTTCAGTCTGAAAGTGAGTCTTCCTTCAAAATCGCGTTTACATTTATTGCACCTGAAATACGCACGGAAAGAACGGTTCTTCATAACCCATTTAGTCTTTCGGCGGGCTTTTTTATCGCAGGAATCACAGCAGATGTAAAACTCCTTTTTATCAATAAGCGGATTTTTCATGTCGTAAAGCACAGTATTTTTAAATGTAATTTTACGATAGAACTCGTCGTTTGCTACTTCGATAAAATCTCGGATTTTATCATCATCAAAGAGTTTTTTCATACACTTGAGACTTAGCTTTGAGTCGTCGCTTGCTCGGTGAAGCTCAAGTCCGTCACAACTTATAGAAAGCATTTCAGCACAAGTCTGAAGACCAAGCTGTTTTGACTTATCTGTGTGATTAAGCATATACTCGCAATATGCCTGTAAATTGCAGTAAGTAGTCATAAATGAGAGCTTCTTATCGCCTGTATAGTACTTGTAGTTTTCCATCAAAGTCAGAATATCCGATGTACCCCAAGAAAGTAAAACGCTATCAGAAAGAAACTTTTTGAATTTAGACAACACATGGGTAAAAGTGTTGTGTGAATCAAAAAGCTCTTCATTAGTAATATGGGTAAGCTCGGCAACACGAGTGTTAAGCTTCTTTCCTATCTGTGGAGTAACGAGCATAGAAAAAGTATCGACAATATTCAATTTTTCGTCGGTCTTTACAGCACCAAATTCGATAATTTCATTGACAAATTTCTTCGCCTTTTTACTGTATGCACCATTCCACTCAAGGTCTAAGATAACAAAATTCATATTATAATTCCTATTAAGAATAATACTAAATATCTACAATATAAATGTACGGACGACCAATGGTCGTCCCTACATCAGATTTCTAAACAAGCAATAGAAAAAATTAGTTCTTTTTGAATTGTTTTTTCATACGAAGCTCTTTTGAAAGAATCTGCTTACGCATACGAATGTTTTCAGGGGTAACTTCGACTAACTCATCGTCAGCAATAAACTCAATGCACTGCTCAAGAGATAGAATTGACGGTGGTGTAAGTTTTAACGCATCGTCAGAACCTGAAGCACGTGTATTTGTGATGTGTTTTTTCTTACATACATTAACGGTAATATCCTCAGCCTTTGGACAAGCACCGACAATCATACCCTCGTACACCGGTACTCCTGCGCCGACAAATAGTCTGCCACGTTCCTGAGCCGCATACAAACCATAAGTAACTGTTTCTCCTGTTTCAAAAGCGATAAGTGAACCCTGATGACGGGTAATAATTTCGCCCTTAAATGGCTCGTAAGAATCGAATACGTGGTTCATAATACCATTTCCGTTAGTATCGGTCAAAAACTCAGGGCGATAACCCATAAGTCCACGAGATGGAATTCTGAACTCAATGTGAGTGATACCGCTTTCTCTGGTCCCCATATTGATAAGCTCAGCTTTACGTGAGCCGAGTTTTTCCATAACTGCACCAACATAAGTATCAGGAACTTCAATCATAAGATACTCGATAGGTTCGCAAAGAACTCCATCAATGTGTTTAGTAATAACCTGTGGACGTGAAATCTGGAACTCATATCCCTCACGACGCATTGTTTCGATAAGGATAGAGAGGTGCAGTTCACCTCTGCCTGAAACTTTGAATGTATCAGCTGAATCAGTCTCTTCAACACGCATAGCAACGTTTGTTTCGACTTCTTTAAATAGTCTGTCTCTAAGATTACGTGAAGTAACGTACTTGCCCTCTCTACCTGCAAACGGACTGTTGTTTACAATGAAGTTCATTGAAACAGTAGGCTCGTCTATCTTCACAAACGGAAGCGGATCCACATCGTCAACGCAACAGATAGTTTCACCGATATTAAGGTCAGCAATACCGCTTACGCAAACCAAATCGCCCATTTTAGCGCTTTCAGTTTCAACACGCTTCAGGCCCTCAAACTGATAGAGTTTGGAGATTTTAACCTTGACATTTGTGCCGTCACGTTTGCAAAGTACAGCCTGTTGGTTAACTTTAACCTCTCCGCGTTCCACACGACCTACACCAATTCTACCAACGTACTCATCATAGTCAATATTAGAAATAAGAAGCTGTAAATCGCCGTCAACGTCTCCCTGTGGAGCAGGAATTTCAGCAACAATTTTCTCAAAAAGAGGCTTCATATCAGTACCCATTTCGTAAGGGTCCAAAGAAGCTATACCATCTCTTCCAGAAGCGTAAACTACAGGGAATTCGAGCTGGTCATCGTCAGCACCAAGCTCAATAAATAGGTCGAGCACCTCATCTACAACCTCTTCAGGACGTGCGCCCGGACGGTCAATTTTATTAACAACAACTAAAGGCTTTTTGTGTAAACCTAAAGCTTTCTTAAGCACGAATCTTGTCTGTGGCATACAACCTTCAAAAGCATCAACCAAAAGCAGTACACCATCAACCATAGTGAGGATTCGCTCAACCTCACCACCAAAATCAGCGTGTCCAGGGGTATCAACGATGTTAATTTTTACATCATTGTACATAACGGCAGTATTTTTTGAGAGAATAGTGATTCCTCTTTCACGCTCAAGGTCGTTAGAGTCCATAACTCTTTCCGCTACCGACTCATTTGCTCTGAAAATTCCGCTCTGTTTAAGCAGCTGGTCAACAAGGGTTGTTTTACCGTGGTCAACGTGAGCAATAATAGCTATGTTTCTGATATCTTCTCTGTTATTCATAACATCACCTTTTAACATTTTTACACATTTTAGAATTATAGCACTTTTGCGTCACAATTACTATGTAAAATATTACCGAAAAAGAGCTTATAAGCTCACTCAATATTTGCTTTACTTTATAAATGGTTTTTGGTATAATGTAATATATGTTTTTCAAAATTCTATATCTTGCAGATGGAGGTTTATTATGGGATATTCAATTGCTGAAAAAATCATTAAAGAACATATCGTCAGTGGCGAAATGATCAAAGGCACTGACATCGGTCTTAGAATCGACCAGACTTTAACTCAGGACGCTACAGGTACTATGGCATACCTCGAATTTGAGGCTATGGGAGTACCTAGAGTTAAGACTGAAAGAAGTGTTGCATATATTGACCACAACACATTACAGACAGGCTTTGAAAACGCTGATGACCACAGATTCATTCAGACAGTTTGTAAAAAACACGGCATCTACTTCTCTCGACCTGGTAATGGTATTTGTCATCAGGTTCATCTCGAGAGATTTTCGAAACCGGGTAAGACATTAATCGGTTCTGATAGCCATACACCTACTGGCGGTGGTATCGGTATGCTTTCTATCGGCGCCGGTGGTCTCGACGTTGCTGTTGCTATGGGCGGTGGCGCTTACTACATCACCATGCCTAACATTGTTAAGGTTGAGCTTAAGGGCGAATTAAAGCCTTGGGTTTCTGCTAAAGATATTATCCTTAAGGTTCTTGAGATTATGAGCGTTAAGGGTGGCGTAGGTAAAATCATTGAGTACGCAGGCGAAGGTGTTAAGACACTTTCTGTTCCTCAGCGTGCTACTATCACAAATATGGGCGCTGAGCTTGGCGCTACTACTTCTATCTTCCCAAGCGATGAAACAACAAGAGAGTTCTTAAAGGCTCAGGGTCGTGAGGAGGATTATATTGAACTTAAGGCTGACGAGGACGCAGTATACGACGAACATATCGTCATTGATTTGGACGAACTCGAGCCACTCGCTGCTTGCCCTCACTCCCCTGATAATATCAAGCCAATCGCTGAACTGAAAGGTCAGAAAATCGATCAGGTTTGTATTGGTTCTTGTACTAACTCAAGCTATGCTGACCTTATGACAGTTGCTCACATCTTAAAGGGTAAAACTGTTCATCCTGATGTATCTCTTTCTATCGCTCCCGGTTCAAAACAGGTACTCACAATGCTCTCTGAAAATGGTGCTTTGGCTGATATGATCGCCGCGGGCGCTAGAATTCTTGAGTCAGCTTGTGGTCCATGTATCGGTATGGGTCAGTCACCTAACAGTGCAGGTATTTCTTTACGTACATTCAACCGTAACTTCTTAGGTCGCTCTGGCACTAAAGACGGTCAGATTTATCTCGTTTCTCCTGAAACAGCTGCTGCTTCAGCACTGACAGGTGTATTCACAGACCCAACTACTCTTGGTGATCCATATAAGGTTGAAATGCCTGAGCAGTTCTTAATCAATGATAATATGATTATCGAGCCTGCATCTGTAGAAGAAATGGATAACATCAACGTTCTTCGTGGTCCTAACATCAAGGAGTTCCCTGCTACATATCCTATGGAAGATTCTATCAAAGCTTCTTGTTCACTCAAGGTTGAGGACAACATCACAACTGACCATATTATGCCTGCAGGCGCTAAGATTTTACCACTTCGTTCTAATATTCCTGCTATTTCACAGCACTGCTTCACAGTTTGTGATACACAGTTCCCTGAAAGAGCTAAGACTTTAGGCAGTTCTATCATCGTTGGTGGCGCTAACTATGGTCAGGGTTCTTCACGAGAGCATGCTGCTCTTGCTCCACTTTACTTAGGTGTTAAGGCTGTTCTTGTTAAGAGCTTTGCAAGAATTCACAGAGCTAACCTCATCAACGCAGGTATCTTACCACTCGAGTTCATCAACGAGAGTGACTACGATAAAATCAGTCTTTTCGATGAGCTTGAGCTTAATGATATTAAGGCTGAAATCTTAAATGGTGACACAGTTACAATCTTAAATAAAACTACAGGCGAAACAATCAAAGCTAAGTGTGAACTCACTCAGCGTCAGAAAGATATCGCTATCTGCGGTGGTTTACTTAACTACACAAAGATGAATGGTTGATTCTCGGGACGTCGAGGACGCCGTCCCCTACAACTCACTATGAAAGTATACAACTGAAAGGATGATTATAGATGGATAAAATTATAATGAAAACTCCTCTCGTCGAGATGGACGGCGACGAGATGACCAGAATTATATGGAAGATGATCAAGGATATTCTCCTTCTCCCATATATTGATTTAAAAACTGAGTACTACGATTTAGGTTTAGAGTACAGAAACGAGACTAACGATCAGGTTACTATCGACTCAGCTGAAGCCACAAAAAAGTACGGCGTTGCTGTTAAGTGTGCTACTATCACCCCAAATGCTGCAAGAATGACTGAATACAACTTAAAGGAAATGTGGAAGTCACCTAACGGTACTATCAGAGCATTACTTGATGGTACTGTATTCCGCTCCCCTATTCTTGTTAAGGGTATCACACCATATATTCCAACTTGGACAAAGCCAATCTGTATCGCAAGACACGCTTACGGTGACGTTTACAAAAACACAGAAATGATCGTTGAAAAAGGTTCAAAAGCCGAGCTTTGCGTAACAAATGCTGACGGCAATGAGTCACGCGATCTTATCTTTGATTTCAAAAACAGCGATGGTATCATTCAGGGTATGCACAACCTCGACTCTTCAATTTCTTCTTTTGCAAGAGCTTGTTTCAACTACGCATTAGATCAGAAATTAGACCTTTGGTTTGCTACCAAGGACACTATTTCTAAGAAATATGACCATACTTTCAAGGATATTTTTGCTGAGATTTTCGAAAATGAATATAAGGAGAAGTTCGAGGAAGCTGGTATTGAGTACTTCTACACACTCATCGATGATGCTGTAGCACGTGTTATCCGTTCAAATGGTGGCTACATCTGGGCTTGTAAAAACTACGACGGCGACGTTATGAGCGACATGATCGCAACTGCTTTCGGCTCACTCGCTATGATGACAAGTGTACTCGTATCTCCTGATGGTATTTACGAATACGAAGCTGCTCACGGCACAGTTCAGCGCCACTATTACAAGCACTTAAAAGGCGAAGAAACTTCAACTAACTCTGTTGCTACACTTTTCGCTTGGACAGGCGCACTCAGAAAACGTGGTGAACTCGATGAAACTCCTGAACTCTGTGATTTCGCAGATAAACTTGAAAAAGCTACTATCGACACTATCGAGAGCGGTATTATGACAGGTGACCTTTATCTGCTTTCTACTCTCGAAAACAAAACTAAGGTTAATACAGAAGACTTCCTTAAAGCTGTAAACGAAAAGCTCAAGGAATTACTCTAATTCGTTTTTTACAACGGAGGGTTATTATGGCTAAACAAATTTCGATGCCTGTTATCCGCAGACTCCCACGATATCACAGGTTCTTAAGTGAACTTGAAAGTCAGGGGGTTGAACGAATCTCATCAAATCAACTCGCTACAATAATGCGTTCAACCGCATCACAAATCCGTCAGGATTTAAACTGCTTTGGTGGCTTTGGCCAGCAGGGATATGGTTATCCTGTTACACCACTTAAAGAAGAAATCGGTAAGATTTTAGGTATTGATAGAGATTTCAATGCAATTTTGCTAGGTGCAGGAAATTTAGGCAGAGCTGTTGCTACACATATGAATTTTCAGCGTCAGGGTTTTAAACTTACTGCTGTTTTTGACAAGAACGAAGAGTTAAAAGGCACGATGCTCAGAGGCATTACAATTATGTCTGACGACGAAATTGAGAATTATGTTAACAACAATCGTGTTGATGCTGCGTTCCTTTGTTTACCAAGAAATTCAGTTAAACCGCTTATTGACAAGCTTTATTCTCTTGGAATCAAAAACTTCTGGAACTTCAGCCATTATGATATTAAAAACGATTATAAAGATGTTATTGTCGAAAATGTTCATTTAAGTGACAGTCTTATGACTTTATGTTATAGAATAAACGAAAGCTATAATACATAACCCAACAACAAAAAGTAAAGCCGACGGAAATCCGTCGGCTTTTTTATTATTCAGTTACTCTATCGAGTATGAACTTAATATCTTTTACATCCCCAACTCCGTAGAAGTCGACCACATGCATAACTTTCTCAAGCATATAAAGGGTGTGTTTGGTACGTTCACTACGAATACTATGGTAAACAGCTCTCATAAACATAACAACCATATCTTTAGTATCAAGACGCTTCAATGAGTCAAAACGCTCGCTGTCAACAAAAACTATGCTTTTTACAGGAAGTTTATTAGGTTTAGAAAGATCGCCGTGCAAACCAAACGGTGTATCATAAGCGTAAAAAACTGACTGAATCAGTCTTATTGCGGGACAATCAACAGAATAAATGATTTTTGAAGGTAAGCTTGAGAGAATATTGTTTTCATCAAATGGTGCAGAAAAAAGCACTGCATTCCCCTCATACTCAACAGCAGTTGATTTAATAGGAAAACCGTTAAAATCAAATAACGCACGCGCAAATTCTGTCGACAAATACTCACATTCAACGATATCAGCTGAATAACCATCATACTCTTCCATATACTGTAAAAGTATATCGTCACTCATAGAAAGAGTAAGATTAGGTTTATAATCAAAAGAAGTTCTGTATGGTGCAAGATTGTTCTTCAAAGTGCTGGAATTTGTTTTAATTTCTATATTCAAATCTGAAATTCTGTATTGACCCATAAAATTACACCTCAGGGAAATTATTTTAAAACTTTGTGATAAATTTTAGAAATAAAAAGTCGTATATATTTCTTTACAAGAATTACTCTAGAATAAATAATAAATCTAAGCGATTTTACGGAATATGTTTTTGAGTTGTGAACAAAAGATTTAACAACAGCCAGAACATCGTCGTGGCGTATATCAAAATCAAAATAATACTGATTATCGCCACTCATAGTATAGCTTTCATCATTCACAGTAACAACGCGATGAAGCACAAGCGCATTATCACTACGGCGAACATATAAAGCAACATCATACTTATTTAGTTTCTCAGGCTTTTTTGTCAACAAAACTGTATCGGTTGTACCGTTGAGCATAGGCTTCATACTATGCCCTGTTGGTGTGAACGAAAAATCTCTACCACTGTTAACGGTTTCTGAAAGTATGTCAATAAAATCGCTCTTGGAAATGTAATTACTCAAGTAAATCAGCGTCCTTGAGCTTATTTATGAAACCATCGACATCGATAATAGCTTTAGCTTCTTCAACATCATATTCGCTCAAGAGCGAAGAAACAAGCTCTTCTTTTTCCCTATTATCTTGTAGCAAATCCCACAGAAAAGCTCCTGTTTCGTTGAGTTTAATCATCGCTCCGAAGTTAACGACCTGAGTACCCAGTGGCACTACCAAATGGCTCCCGGCTATTTCTTTTAAAACAAAACCGTCTTTAATCTTCATATTTATCACCTTTTTTATTATATATTATCACTAACATCTTTGCAAGAAATTTGTGCGATATAAAACAAAAGAGCGCACAGAAATTCTGTACGCTCTATAAAACGATTTATAACTTATTAATATTCGTAAACTTTTCCTATATTAGAGTCTGTCAACAGACCAGCCATATACTGCTGTATAGATGTAGCATCAAGGATAGAAACAACTCCATCGTTATCAATATCAGCACGTGTATCAAAACCGTCAATTTTCTCAGTTTTGCTAGCTAACACTAACTGAATCAATGTAGCATCAAGAACAGTAACAACGCCGTCGTTGTCAGCATCACCTAGAAGATAGGTTTCCTTTGCATCAAGCAATACATAAGGAATATTGTTGTTCACTGCGTATCTGTGAGCCAGAGAGTTTTCGTAGCAATGGATAACTACGTTATCAGAGCCACTGAAAGCCTCGCCATCAATATAAGTGACAGTAGCAGGAATAACAATTTTCTTTAGATTGTCACAATAAGCGAAAGCGTTTTCTTCGATTGTTGTAACGGTATCAGGAAGTGTAACCTCAGTAAGTTCTGAACAGCTATGAAAAACATAGCTACTCACAGTTGTAATCTTACTATCAGCAAGGTTAATTTCATTAAGTGAAGTACAACCAGCAAAAGCAAACTTGCCAACAAATGATAATGCACCTTCTATAACAACAGTCTTTAGATTAGCTGCATTCAAAAATGCGTTATTCTGAATACTATGTATATTTGGACCTAGTGTTATTTTTGACATAGTTGAATTATCAAGAAAAGCATATTCACCAATAGATGCAATAGGAATAAAGTTGTGATAGTTTGCAGTTGAAACATTAGATGAACTACCGCTATATCCAACAACTTCAAATTCCGTGTTATTATTAATCTTTTCGTATACCCAATTACCAACAGGATATACTGTACTTGCGCTAACCGAAAGGCAAGCAACAGCAGAAATCATCAATACACACAAAAGTAAAGAGACAATTCTATTAGTAAATTTCATAATTAATCACCTTCGGGTAGTGTCTCCCCTACGATTATAAAATCGCAGGGGAGCTTTTGTGTCTAATTTTTTAGAAAATATCACCCTCGAAGTCTTCCCACTCTGAAGGTAATTGTTCCTCAGTAGCTTTCTCGCTACTTGTATAGAGGACATCAGTTGTTAATTTAATCTGTACAAGCTCGAAGTCGGGCTCAGTATAAAACTTCTTCATAATAATTACCTCCCAACTTAAAGGTCGCTAACTGCTGTATTTGCGAGACCCCAGAAGTTAACATTTACAGGATCACTAAGTGTTACGACGCCATCAACAACAATGTAAGCAACTGCAGTAAATGTGTACTGGCAATACTTAACACCATATTTGTCAAGCTTATTATTATCATATCTGAGGAAGAAGTCCATTCTGTTGAAGATGGTTGTGTCACTACCTGTCTTATCGTAGCAGTAGTAGTTGATACCATGAAGAGCTTTACTATTACCACCTAAAGCAACTTCCTTAAGATCAGTTTCATTGAATGTTGGATATGTTAAATCAACGCTACCTTCAGGACCATCATAAGCAACTGCTGGATCACGAGCTAAGATAAGACCAAACTGAATGTCTGCACCATTATCAATCTCTTCATCAAGAATCTTGTTTTGACTGTTAGAGTAAGTCAAGAGGTAGTCAGTATAGATATAGTCTGAAGTATCCTGATACTCACGAGTATATGTTACTGAATCAATAATAGGAGTCCATACATCGCCAAGTTCAGCGCCGTAAACAGCCTTAATATTCTTATTCTCTACAAATCTATAGCTATAGAATCTGTAGTAAGAAATAATCTGTTCTTCATCTATATCCCACCAGTATAAGAACTTATCACCAGCGTCGTTTGTAACAGGAGCTTCAATATCTGCAAGCTCATTATAGTAACCAGAGACTGTTTTAGGAGTACCATTGTCGATTGTGTAAGTAATTTTATATTCTGGTACACCCTGATCAGCAACTAATGTTACGAGTGATTTCTCAGTTGTAATGAATTTTTCTGAAACAGTCCATTTAACTGTACCGTTAAACACTTCAGTTACATCTGGAGATGGAGCGTACATCTGTACAGCATTGTAAGATGAGTCATAACTCTGATCACCCAGAGCTTCTTCACCATAAACAACTGTGCCATCTTTGAGTGTGTACTTTGTGATGTATGTAGGCACATACGGGTTATTATCATTACCTTCGTAACCTGTACATTCATCATCATTAAGCTCGACATCTCTTACTGTGTAAGTACACCAATTACCAAAACGATTTTGGTACTTGTAGAAGAGGTCAGCCTTGTTAGAAACACGTCTTACATCAGAGTAGATGTTGATAATCTTCTGTGAATCATGTGTATACTCATACTCAAATGTAGCCTCAACTTTTGCAGTAGAGCCAATCTGAGTGTCATCAGTGAATACTTCTTCATAAGTCTTAGTTCCATCAGCGTTGAATGAATCTGTGTACCAAGCAAAGAATTCACCATTCATAAGAGGTGTAGTGATAATCTTAACAGTATATGTACGACCTTCTTTACCTTCGAATGAAACAGAAGTACGTGACGTTGATGGTGTACAGTTGTATACTGTGCCATCAGTATTATCAGTAACAACGATAGACATTTCTGATACACCACCATGAGATGGAATAGCAGGGTCGTTGTTGATATAAGTAGAGTGGTTGATAATTACTTCGCCTTCTTCGATTTCTCTGAACATAGCATAATATGTTTCATTCATACTGATATATGTATGATAATCAAAAGCAGAAGCGATCTTATGATATGTACCGTCAGCTTTCTGAGTATACCAACCAACGAATGTGTAACCATCTTTTCTTACAGCGTGAAGGTCAACAGCACCATAATCAAGATCGACATCAAGAGTCTGATATAAACCGCCATTTAAATCATCGAGATAGCCTTCACCGTAATCAGCAATGTTAGGATTTTCAGTATCAGAGTTGATAGTGAACTGATTTTCACCAGTCTGGAAACCAACCTTAACCTGAGCGTTTACAGTATCATCAAGATGGTTACCATACCACTGACCGTCGTAAGAAACCTGGTGACCAGCGTTGTTCTCATGCTCGTAGGAAATAGCAACAGTCTTACCAGCAACACCAGCTTTGTTAGTACCAAGAGCTTCATGTAAGTAAGTGTAAAGCTCTTCAAGGTCATTATCTTTATCATGCCACATAGCTGTGGAAAGGATATTTGTTATAAATTTACCATCTGAATCAAAGATGTACCAATCAACAGCCCAGTCAGCATCGAAATTAGTATCGCCAACGTACTTAGTGCCGTTTGGATCGTATGTAATATCACCCTTGTTGATTACATAGTAGTCAGCTTTAGCACCTGTTGAGAGGTCAACAGGATTATCAATAGCGTCACCATTGAAGTCCATAGGTGTTACGCCATCACGGCAGTAAAGATAATCAAAATCATACTTATTAAAGATATCAGTTGTAGAAGATGTAACTGTGTTAGCTGTAACACCGTTAGCTCTGTCACCGTGGTAGCCGTCAGTAGAGTCTTTAGCAACGAAAGTAATTACATCGTAACCAGCCTCGTAAAGTGTGATAGGTTCACGGTAGTCGTAACACTGATACTGTGTAGCAGAAATGCCAAAAGCACCAGGGTTAGAACCAGGAACGGTAGACTGGGTGTAGTTGTTGAAAGTAACACCGTTAGGGATTGAAGGAGCGCCAGTTGCACCAGCCTTAGGAACTGTGAGCATTGTGTAGAAAGTCTCACCGCTTTCGTCAGGAATCATCATCTGACCTGACCAACCGCCGTGATACTCAGCGCCATTAGAACCCCAAGCATAACAAGCAACGAATGGACCCCAGTTCTGGTCTTGGATGGCAGTAGCATCAAAGTAGATATCAATTTCAGCAAGGTTGTTAGCCTCTGCGTATTCTGCTGTAAGGAAGTAGATAGGAACAATGTAGCAAGGTCCGTCTACGAGTACAGAACCAGAGTACTTATTGTTACCAAGTGATACTGGAGTAACGATAGAGTATGACTTTGTATCGATGTGATATACAACGTAGGAGTCAACTTCATAGTTAGCAGCAGCAGTACCAGTAATTTCAGTTTCGAAAGAAATAGTCTGAGCATCAGTTAGGCTGATTCTCTTATACTTCTCACGGTTTTCGCCTTCGTTAGCAACATAAACGTCTGCTGGATTTGTTGCACCTTCGTGTGTATATGAAATGTTAGCTTCAAATACTGTAGCGTTGTATGAACCAGGAAGGTCGAGACGACCTGATGAAAGGTAAATATAGCTTCCTACTTCACCAACCTGAGCTGAGAAATCTATAGCTGTATTACCTGTTGGAGTAAGAATGAACTTGATAGCAGTGTCGTTTGCAGCAGATGTAGAAAGTTTCCAGCTGTCGCCACCATCGTTCCATGAAATTGTAGCGTCAAAACCTTTATTATTGTGGGAAACCGTAAAGTCTGAACCATAGTGGTGGTAACTTGGCTGAGCAGTCCAGCTGTTCTTATCGTTAGTTACCTGGAACCAAGCGCCCTTAGAAATAGCATTAGCTGAACTGTTGTCTGCTAAAACAGTAGAAAGAGTATAAACACGCTCTTTCTTATCATAAACTAATTCCTTTACATAGCTTGCAGTACCGCTGTCAAAGTCCATATACTGTCTGCGAGCCCAGAGAGTGTATACAGTTGTGTCCTTAGTAGGTTGTACACTATATGTGTTGTCATATGTCAACACGTCTGTGCAGTCAGCATTAGAATAGAAACCAGCGAATGTGTAATTAGCGTTAGACTCAGAAGCTGTGTATGTAACAGTATCTGTAGGACCAGCGTAACCACCCTGAGCAAGAGTTGTGTCGCCGATTTTCATCGTAACAGTACCGAAACCGCTAGTAACGCCAGTACCGTAGTTTCCGATAGCTGCTGTGCCGTAGTTCATAACAAACTTAGCGTCTACTGTAGGTGTAAGTGTGATAGTAGTATCAGCAGGCATTGGATCGATAGTAACTGTCCAGTTGTCGCCATTTTGTGTAACAACAGCACTATCATTGTCAGCAACAACATCTGTAATTGTTGTTGCAGCTGATGCAGGAGAAAGTGTTATAGTAACAGCTTCGCCAGCCTTGTAGCCTGTCTTTAAGCCTGTAGCTGTGATACCTGTTGTATCAGTGATATTAACATAAGAGTAGTTTGCGAAAACAGGAGTTACAGCGATGTCCTGTTCAGGCATTGTGAATGAGATTTTACTACCATCAATAGCAAATTCCATTGGCAAGTCAGGTGTAACACTAGCGCTAGAAAGGTACTGACCTGCTGGGCAATCAACTGTAAGTGTAACAGTTGAATTAGCCGCGTGTGCAGTAGTTTCACCATCAAAAGTTACATTAAACTTTTGTGCCTCAGTTAAAGCTATGTTTAACTTATAAGTACCAGCTGTGGTGTTTGGAGTAAGTGTGTAAGTAACAGGTTTTGAAGTATCATAGTTTACAGTGTCAGCTGTAAGTATGTAATAACTTGTGTAGTGACCTGTAATACTACTGATACCTACACATGTGTCAGTTGTAAGTTTTACATTGCTATCATTAATATATTTGCCATCGTCTGAAATTACTGTGAATTTTTCAACGAAAGCATTATCATCGGAACTGTAAGAATCTGTTGCTACATCATACTTAAATGTAACAGCGTTTTCTTTAGATGTATAATCGCGAAGGTAGAAATTCTTAATAAACAGAGCGTAGAGAGTAACGCCTGTTTCTGTCATTGTTGTAGTGTATGTTGCATCAGTAGAAACCTGTGTAGCAAAACTATCGTCACTATACCAGCCAAAGAACTCGTAGTTGGTGTTAGGAGTAGCTTCGAAAGTTACTGACTCACCACTTTTAACGTAAACAGGAGAAGCAGAACCGTTTACAGTTACTGTGCAACCATAAGTGCCGTTAGCATCATTAACTTTGTTTACATAGTTATGAGCAGTAGCGGCATAAGTCATAGTCCACTGAGCAGTGTAAGACTTGTCACCAGTTGAACCAGCAGGAACAGTTGTGACTTTATTGCCATTAGCATCTACCCAACCCTCAAAAACATTGTTACCATAAGTAGGAGTTGGAAGAGTAATAGCATCTGACTCAATAGTGTATGTGATAGTGTTGCCACCATCTACTGTACCGTCATTAGGATCAAGAGTGATGGTGTAATTAATCGGTGTGTAATTTGGTGAAAATTCAGTATCTGAAGTGATAGTACCTAAAGTTGGTGTCCAACCTGAATGCTCGTAACCTTCACGTGCAGTTGGAGTTGGAGCTAAGTTAGAAACATCAGTACCTGAATCAACGGTGTCTGTTTTTAGTACAGTTCCATCATAATCTTTAAAAGTGTAAGTAACTGAACTTTTTGCATACTGAGCATATAAAGTTACATCTTCATCTACAGCATAAGTGCCGCCAGGTAAATATGTATCACCTTGACCATCTGCCTGTGTATTCCAACCAACGAAATAATATCCTGTTGGCGCAGTTGGTTCATCAGTAGATAAAGTTAAATTCTCACCTTCAGTTTTAGTCTGGCTAGCAGGTGCATTAGAACCATTACCAGCGTCATATGTTACAGTGTATGTTTCAGCAGTATCAAGAACATAATATGCATAGTATGTAGTATTATTGGTAGTATTATAGCCTGTAGCTGTCTTTGTATAAGTGCTTGAAGTGCTAACAAAAGAAGATGGCAATGTAGAAGAGTTAGTTGAACTCAAACCCTTAAATGTCGCACCAGTAGCATTTGCTGTATATGTGATAGTTGAACCATATGCAGCTTCAATAGAAGCAGAACTGGAGGCAGTTGTACTTGAAGAAACGTTTGTAGTTGAAGAAGCACCGCTCGCAACATTATAACCAGAAACAGTTGTATAAACATTAGGGTCCGCAGTAGCTGTATATGTAGAACCACCATCAGTTGAAATCATAGTCACAACTTTAGCTTCACCATTCAAACCGTCCATATTTGTATGTGAAGTTGTAGAAGTACCATTAAACCATGTGTGGCTAGAGATATTTGTTTTAATATCACCAGCACTCTGTTTAGACCAGCTAGTATTACTTCTGAATTTAAAACCAGAGTAGCCACTCCAACCGCCGCTAAAATTATACTGATAAATTTTTGTGTTAGCAATCTTAGAAAGTGTGTAATAAGTATTATATCCATCACTATCTTTCCAAATGTACATCTGACAAGCACCCCAAGATGCCGTGTCAATATAATACACTCTTTTTCCACTAGAAATGTCATAGCTGGTGTCAACCAAATCGACATTCGCAGATGTGTCAGCGTTATCTACAACGGCGGCGAAGCCTGTGATGGTTGTGCCGAAGAGCATTACCACAGCAAGGAGCATCGCAAGTGCGCCCTTGAGAAAACGCTTTGAAATTGTTTTCATAGGATTTCCTCCTTTTGAAATTTTGTTTTTGTTATAAATCGTAAAAATCGTTTTTTGCGGACGACCAATGGTCGCCCCTACGTTGAGAGATAACAATCTCTCCACCGCTTTCGCGGTCCCCCTCCCTTTACACAAGGGAGGCTGTTTGTGCTAATGCACTCGGGACGTCGAGGATGCCGTACCCTACATTGAGAGATAACAATCTCTCCACCGCTTTCGCGGTCCCCCTCCCTTTACACAAAGGAGGCTGTTTGTGCTAATGCACTCGGGACGTCAAGGTCGCCGTCCCCTACATCAGCTCCCTTTAGAAAAAGGAGCCTGAGTTTTTGCGGACGACTAATGGTCGCCCCTACGTTGAGAGATAACAATCCCTCAACCACCTTGCGGTGGTCACCTCTCTATTTTACCAAAGAGGTTAAATATATATAAAATTTGCTGTCTGTATTATGTTCAAGTTTTTCATAATTGGTTTCTGTTGTAAACATAAAACAGCAAAAATAGTTTTTGTACGTTTGTACGCGCAGTACTGCACGTATAACACATACTACTAATATATTGTGATAGAATTTTGATGAAAATCTACTTTTTCACGCGCGCACACGCGCGTTACTTATATATAGGAGTTTTATTTGCATTGGAGGGAAAGAACCCTCCAATGCATTTGTTTAATAATTACTGTGCGAGATAAGTCTGAGTCAGAGTAACGTCCATGATAGATGATACGCCATCGAGGTTGTAGTCAGTGACTGCAGAACCTATTGCTGAAAGCTCAGTCTTATCTGCGAGAGCCATCTGAGTTGTTGTGGCGTCAAGAACTGTAAGAGTGTTGTCTCCGTCACTATCACCCAACTTATAAACAGTACCGTTAATAGATGTTGTAGCAAGCTCTGGATCGTTAGCTGAACTGTATACCATGTGTGATGCAGACTGCTTGAAGTTCAGGACAAGCTGATCATGCTCATTAGATGTGTTGTACTGAGAAAGGTCAACAACCTCTGTACCTTGATTCATGTTATCAACAGCGAAGTGATAAACAGCATCATCAGTAGGAGTTACAGCGATAGTAGCGTTCATTGAGTAAGAGTTTGTAAATGTAACGTTTGTTGCTTTATCAAGCTCAAGCTCAACTGTAGCATAATACCAGTTGTATGTCTGTGTCTGAGAAGCGTTCTTACCAATTTGTGTACCCTTTGTCATAGAAACGACTTCGTTACCGTTAACCTTAATCTTAGGCTGATAACGAACAGAACCAGATGACTTGAAGTTAATAGTAACTGTTACCTTCTCAGCAGCAACGTTATATGAGAATTTCTCGGTTAAAGAAGTACCTGATGTACTAGGATCAGCAGCAGGTGATACCTTTACGTAAATCTCATTAACCTGACCATCAACGAGTGATACATCAACAGAAGGTGTTGCGAATGTGTTAGTTACGTAAACAGCACCGTTTAGGTAAATTGTGTAGTTAACCAGTTCCGGTTTGATTTCAACGCCGTCGACTGTAACTGTTGCAGCAGGTGTAACGGTTACTGTTGACTCGTCAGCTGACTGAACAGCATCAAATTTAACACCTTCTACTACGTATTCAGGACCTGTTACTTCGTATGTGAACTTCTTGGTAGAAGACTTCATGTTGTATGCATCTTTATCACCAGTGAGATATGCAATTGCATAGATGCTGGTTTCAACATTTTCCTCGAGTGTAACAACAGGAGTTTCTGTGATAGCGTAGTTACCATAGAGCTCACCGTTTACATAAAGGTCGTATGCTTTATATGTGTTAGCAACCTGAGTTCCGTTATATGTAGCATCGAAGTCAACGCTTACTGTAACATCAGCGCCTGACTGTGTAGCGTTCATTGTAACGCTATTGAGCTTGTATGGATCAACTAAATCTTCATTATAAAGACCGTTATCGTTCATCCATTTACTACGCTTAACCAACCAGTCGTTGAGGTAGTAAATTGTATTGCCCCAGTCATCAGTAGCTGTTGTACCTGAGATGCTAGTTTCACCAGCTGAGAAATTATAAGAGCCGTACTTGTAACCTCTTGTTCTTTTAGTACCCCAGTCTTCGCTTGAACCGTTAGAACCGTAACCATACCAACGAGCAAAGTTCATATCAAGAGCTGATTTGAATCTTGGATACCACTCCTCGATGATTATACCGCTATCAGCAGTACCTGTAGCATCAGTATCAACGTACTTGCCGATTGCAGCATACATATCGTTAGACCAGATTCTCTGACAGTCTTCCCAGAAATCAGACTGCTGAGCGAGCTGTGCCTGGAAGTTGTAAGTATTTGAACCTGTTGTATCGGAGTCAAATGGATCAACGTCCATACTCTTATTCTTTACGAACCATTGCTCAGGATTATCCAAGGCAGCACTATTACCGCCGCCTTTTACAGGCTTATACTTGTAATATGAACCCATAGACCAGTCGTAGTCCCATACAGGAGAAGCGGCAAGCTTGCCTGTGGTTTGGTCGTTATGGATATAGTATGAAGTTGAAGCAGAGTCGAGGTTCTTTGTTAGTTCCTGAATGAGATACATCTTAGCGAATGAATCAACATCGATGAGTTCTTTGTATGTATCGTAAGCATTGTTGTATACTGCACTTTCAACAGCAACGAACTGTTCGATAATCCACTCCATTTCGTTTTGAGTAGCAAATTCAGGGTATTTAACAACTACTGCCTGACCCTTTGGTGAAACGAACCAAGAATACTCATCTTGGTATCTATCACTAAGCTCAAACTCGAGGAGGAAGTTGTATTCCTTGTATTTCTCATCAGTATGCTCAAAGGTAAAGTCGCCTGTACCCTTTGCGTACTGATAACTAACACCAGTAGCACTATGAGTAGCTGTTGCTTCTTCGATATTGTCTTCGTAATCGAAGCCTGTTGCTTCGTTATTGAAGAGTTCTTCGTGATATTTATCTAAGCTGTCTGTGCCATGCATAAGAGTATTCTTACCATACTCAACTTTTTCTGTGATTACGTAAGCACCCATGTAGTTACCGTTGTTATAAAGGTTAACAAGGCGTGTCTCCGGTGAATACTTAAGACCAATATCATCACCAAGTGAGTAGATGAAAGAGTTACGCATCATAGAGTGGTCAACGTTGTTAGCAAGGAGACACCATTTCTTAGATTTCTGTGCGCCGTCGATAAGCTCAACAGTTTCATCTAAGTTGATGTTGTATGCATATTTACCGTAAAGCTTCATTGATGCTTCGAATGTTGAGTTACCACGACCCTTGATCTTCTTAAGACCAGTTCTGTCTGTAATTGAACCGTCATCTTCAGTTTTAGGTGTGTTAACCCACTCGCCGTCCTCATCGTACATGTAGTAACTACCCTTTGTATCGATCTCTTTGTAGTCCTTATACTCACCTGACATACTTACTGCGAGTTCAGTAAAGAGTGGACGCTCTGTATGGAGAAGCAAAGTAGCTACACCTTCAGTGGTACTTGAGCTATCGAGTGTTCTGTAAACATTAAGTGTAGCAGTCTTGTTAGATGAATCATACTCAGTCTGTTTATAAGTCATTGAATATGATGTGCCAGCATTGAGTGTTACTGCTGCGCCATCAGTTACGGTAGTGCTACCGATTTTGAGTGAAGCAAAGCTTGTGTAAAGCTTAACAGGATTTGGTGTATTAGATGGCAGATAGAGATCAAACTCTGAAGATGAGAGCTTACGAGCGACTACGCAATCAAATGCATTGCCGTCGCCGTGAATATCTGCCCAGATACCGAATGAGTAGTTGTTGATGTCACTGGAATCAGGAACTGCGTATGGTTCTGAAGAAGTTCCCCATGCACCAGCACTTGTGCTTGTAGCTCGGTAAAGTCCTGTTGTGCAACCGCTGTATGAAGCAGTCCATGTATATAAAGCGCTACCTTTGAACTTTTTATCAGTAGCCTTTACACCGTAGAACTTAACAGTTGTGCCGGACTCAGGTTTATCGATAACCCACATATCGTGGCCTGACATAGTGTCAACAGTTTTAGTCATAGCTGATTTTGTAGTACCGTTATCGAAAGAAACGAAGATGTTTGTATCATAATTATCGTCGATAGAATCGCTTGTGTCATCACGGAAACAAATCTGTGTTACATCTGTAGGATCGAATGGAGTAGTAGGATCTTCAGACGACTCATCTTCGGATGACGGAGGTGTGTAAGAAGACCATCCTGATGTCTGTCCATCCCACGCTGAAATAGTAAACAGGTTTTTGGAACCATCCCATGTTAAATCTCCAGTTTGGTTCCATTTGTATGCCCAATCGTTAGTAGTGTTAGCGCTATCCATACGGCACCAGATGATGTTAGCATGAGATTCGCCAGCATTAACAGTTACCCAGTAATAGCCGTCTTCGTTAGGACCATATGCTGAATACCAGTGAGCAGCACTGGAACCGTTACAAAAATAAGCGGCATAACGTTCAGTAGCATCAGAAGCATCCCAAAACTTAGCATTAAGGTAGAAAGTAGTTCCACCAGTAATAGTAGCGCCAGTCTCAGCTGTGTCAGTTTCAGCTGCGAAGGTGTTAACAAACGCTACTGTACACATTGAAACAACCATAATGAGAGCCAAAAGAACAGAAACCAGTCTTTTACTTGTTGTTATAGTTTTCATTTTATCTCCTCCTTAGGAAATATTAAATAAATCGAGATTTGTGAGTAAGTGTGTTGTTTTTGAGATTTTTTATCTGACTGACCTTGAGTCTTCTTGTACGACTTTCAGAGTTCACCTAAACACAGTGTTTAAGCCACTTTGTTAAAAAAACACAAAATACCCCAAAGGGTATACTTATGGCTTTTTTAGGTAAACAATCGCAAAAAGGGCATACTTACCCAACAATTATTCACGTTAACATTATACCAAATGCGGAAAATCCAGTCAATAGAATTGAAAAATTAAAGAATTATTAACGATTAATTGTTGTAATTGTATATTAAAATAAGTTAATTTCCCTTTGATTTGTGCATTTATACAAAATTTATTTTTCGTATCAAGAATAATAAGATAAAACAAGGAAAATTGTCATTTTTTATCCTATACAAATCATTCAAAGGGTTTAACGATTGTGTAATTCTTTTGGTTAAAAACATCAAAATAGTCAGTATATCTGTGCGGTTAATCTTGTTTGGACAACCACTGCTCGTACAACAATTATGGTAGAAAAATGAAGTTTTTGCATAAAAAAAGCCTCCCCATTTTGGGGAGGCAGATACTCAGAAATCAGTCTGATGTATATGGAAGAAGAGCAAGGTGACGAGCGCGTTTTATAGCAACTGTTAACGCTCTCTGGTGAGCAGCACATGTGCCTGTAACTCTTCTTGGTAAGATCTTAGCACGCTCTGACATATAGCGGCGAAGTCTTGCGATATCTTTATAGTCGATATTCTCAACCTTATCTACACAGAAGCCACATACTTTTCTTCTAGCTTTTCTGTGGTTGTTTGGTCTATCAGCCATTGTAGATTACTCCTTTCGTAATTTAGGAAGTAGTGAGACGACCAATGGTCGCCCCTACATATTTTGGGTGCTGTCGCACTGCGGGACATCGAGGTCGCCGTCCCTACAGATAAAACAAAGGGATAGTGCGAAATTTCGACCTCATTTAGAATGGGAGGTCGTCGTCAAGCGGCATTTCCTGGAAATCATCCACAGAACCATTTGAATATGATGGTGCCGGAGCAGGAATCTGAGAATAACTCTCACGAGGCTGTGAAAAGCCTGTCTGATCTCTACGCTCACCTGTGAATGATACATTATCAGCAACAACCTCAACAACTGTGCGGTTAGTGCCATCCTTAGCCTGATACTGTCTTGACTGGAGCTGGCCATCTACAGCAATTAATGAGCCTTTACCAAAGTTACGGCATACAAACTCAGCTGTGTTGCGCCAAGCAACGATGTCAAAGAAGTCAGCCTGACGCTCAGCGCCCGCTTTAACGTAAGAGCGGTCAACAGCGATTCTGAAAGATGTTACGCTGATTCCGCTTGTAGTAGTCTTAAGTTCAGGGTCAGACACGAGTCTACCCATTAAAATAACTCTGTTTAACATAAAGTGTCATCCTTTCAATCTCGGTTATAAAACCGACAACTCCGATTATTCGTTAATTACTCAGCTGCTTCTTCAGCTGCAGCTTCTACTGGAGTTTCCTCCTTAGCTTCCTCGGCCTTTACTTCAGCATCGTCGTCTTTTCTGATGATAAGAGAACGCATGATACCGTCAGTAATCTTGTATCTACGGTCGAGCTCTGCAGGGAAAGTAGCATCAGACTCAAAGTTCATAAGAACATAGTAGCCTTCAGACTCCTTGTTGATAAGATAAGCAAGCTTGCGCTTACCCCACTCGTCAACACTCTGCAAAGTAGCATGCTTTTCGATGAGAGCCTTGAATTTCTCGATGAGAGCCTGGATGCCTTCCTCGCCCTGTTTCATAGAGATAACCATGACTGTCTCATAGTTAGCCTTTACTGCCATTTGTTGCACCTCCTTCTGGACATTTGGCACCGTGTATCACGATGCAAGGATAAAATAAAACTCTGTTATGCGCAAACTTTCACACATAACAGAGTTAGTATAACACAAATATTGGATTTGTCAAGAATTTTCTGATTGAGCAAAGCCTTTGCCACTGATTGTGTTCGCTGTAGTAACTATAATAAACGCGTTTTCATCAACAGAATTGACAAGCACCTTTGTTTTATGAACCTGCGATGGTCTTACTGCACACAAAAGTACCTTTTTGCTATCGTTATTGTACGCTCCGTGGGCATCAAGTTGAGTTACTCCGCGCCCTATTTGCTCCATAATCACTAAAGAAAGCTCCTCATACTTATCGGTTACGATGAACATAAGCTTTCCATTATCATGAGCAACCCCATAGATAACAGTATCGATAACCTTAGTGGATACAAACACAGTAATAACTGCATATAAAGCACTTTCAATACTATGGTACACAAGTGCTGCTGCAACAAAAATCACAGCATCAGCACACAAAATCACCGTACCCATGGATACGTGAGGTAGATGTTTATGAATATTGCGGGCGATAATATCTGTACCACCTGTGGTACCACCGCGATAGAAAATAAACGCAAGCCCCACACCTGAAAGCAATCCACCAAAAAGTGCTGCAAGCAGGGTATCTCCTTCGTATTTGAACGAAAACGGTGCCATCACGTCGATGATAACAGACACAAACACTGTTGCAATTATAGTCTTAGTTAAGAACTTTTTGCCGTTCTCAACAGCTCCCCAGATAAAAAGCGGAATATTCAGCACTAAAATCATAATACCTATCGGAAGACCAAAAATATGGTTAAGCATAGTGCTGACACCTGTCAATCCACCTGGTGCAATATCGTTAGGAGATGTGAACATATTAACCGATGCGGCATAAAGCACAGCACCAACAAAAATTATCAGATAATCGGTAACAGTGGTAAAAATCTTTTTCTTCATTTTTACACCTTCATACTTTCTAGTATCATCAAAAACAGTTCTTTTATCCTATCTGTATTTCCCGATAAATAAAGATAACCAAAAAGTGCCTCCAACCCTGTAGCTGCGTGATAATCAGCCAGCGACGAATGTTTCGAAGCACTATTTACTTTCACATTCCTACCACGCTTGTACACATCTAGTTCTTCTTCGCTCAGTTTGTCCATAATCACTTTAGCGCTATCCGCCTGACTTTTGCAATTAACCAAAGTTACTTTCATAGAGTTAAGCTCTTTTACAGGGCGGTTTGCAAGCGTCACTAAATGCTGACGAACAAGCAAATCGTAAACAGAATCTCCAACAAAGGCTAACGTCAGTGGTGAAAGTGAATGTATATCGCTGTTAATGTTAAGCAAATTACTCATATTATCCTTCTTTACTCAACGTATTCAAACTCAAGATCGTAGATAGAAACAGTGTCACCTTCCTGCACTCCAGCTTCACGAAGCTTTTCGTAAACACCGCTTGACTGCAGGACATTCTCAAAATAGGTTAAACCGTCATAATCATCAAAGTTAACAGTTCTAAGTGCTTTAAGCAACCACTCGCACTCGACAAAATATACTCCGTCACAAACTTTGATACGAATTTCCTTGCTGTTAACAGAACTCAAATCAATTTCAGGAGCTGGCTCAGCCTCATAACGTGTGATAGGTGGAAGCTTCGAAAGTTCTTCTAAAATCTTATTAAGTAGCGGGTCAACGTCCCAGCGAATAGCCGCCATAATCGGGAAAAAGCTGTAACCTTTAGACTCAACGTATTCTTTAAACTCGGCAATCTGCTCATCTGTAGCTAAATCGCATTTATTACCAGCGACAATCATTGGACGTGTAGAAAGTTCTTCATTGAACTTCTTAAGTTCATCGTTAATAGTATCGAAATCAACTTTTGGGTCTCTTCCCTCGCTTCCTGATACATCGACAACATGGACGAGTAATCGGCAACGTTCTACATGACGTAAGAACTGATGTCCAAGACCTGCACCCTGCCATGCCCCCTCGATAATGCCAGGAATATCAGCCATAACAAATGAATTACCCTCACCCATAGAAACTACGCCTAAGGTAGGAGTTATAGTTGTGAAGTGGTAGTTCGCAATCTGCGGTTTAGCGGCAGATACAACAGAAATCAAGGTGGATTTGCCTACATTAGGGAAACCAACCAAGCCGACGTCTGCTAGAAGTTTAAGCTCCAAAGTAACATCGAACTGCTCACCCGGCATACCAGGTTTTGCAAAACGAGGAGTCTGACGAGTAGGAGTAGAAAAATGGGTATTACCCCAACCGCCTTTGCCACCTCTTGCTACTATAACAGGTTCATCAGTTGATAAATCAGCCATAATTCGTCCTGTTTCAGTCTCCTTAACAATAGTTCCAACAGGAACGCGGACGATTAAATCCTCAGCTTTTCTGCCAAATTTACGTCCAGAAGAGCCGTTATTACCCTTTTTAGCCTCAAATTTACGCTTATATCTGAAATCAACAAGGGTAGACAGATTAGAATCAGCGACAAAGATAACGTCGCCACCTTTACCGCCGTCACCGCCATCAGGACCGCCTGAGGCTACGTATTTTTCTCTATGAAAGGAAACGGCACCATCACCGCCGTCTCCCGCTTTTATAGTAATTTTCGCTATATCTACAAACATAGTAAAAACCTCAATTTAAGTAAAATCATTCCTCGTGGTCTTTAAAAATCGCGTCAGGGTGATCCTGCTTCTCTGGTTTTGAATTTACTTTAGTGCTTTTAGCAGAAACATACACACTAACAAGAAGAATTAAAACCAAAACCGTAAACATAGAACCCGAGAGGATTCTGCCCGAAATAAAATTAGTCACAGCAAAAACGCCTAAAACAACAGTAAGAATAACTGTAATAAGGCTCACACTCGTCTTTTTCATCGGACCGTAAACGTCTTTTGCCTGATTAGCATTTGCAGCTACAGGGCGATTTTTCATAAAATCTCTTTCATTGTTTTCCATATTATTCACCAAAATATAATAAAAAACAAGGGCGGATAACTATCCGCCCTAAAAAATTACTGCTCTACAGGGTAAACGCTAGCGCGCTTTCTGTCTTTGCCAACGCGTTCGAAACGAACAACGCCGTCAACCTTAGCAAATAAAGAGTCATCAGAACCACGACCAACGTTCTGGCCTGGGTGAATGTGAGTACCTCTCTGCTTAACTAAGATGTTACCAGCAAGAACGAACTGACCGTCAGCACGCTTAACGCCAAGGCGTTTAGACTCACTGTCACGACCGTTCTTTGTAGAACCCATACCTTTTTTATGAGCGAATAACTGAATGTTTATTTTAAGCATAACTTACACCTCCGAAATAGTTACTGTAATATACTGTTTGTACTCCTTTGACAAGGAGCTTAAGTGTAGCACGAAGCCCTGCATAATGTCAGCGCATTTATGTGCCGATGATTCATCGAGTTTCAGCACCATCAAACCATCTTCTTCAAAAAGCTCTGAAGGATTCTCCTTGCAGATTTCGGTTATAGTGTTAGCGGTCATATACGCTGCACTTGATACAGCGGCACATACGATATCGCTACCTTCTTCAGCAAAACCTGAATGCCCTTTAATCGAAAAACCTGTTGTGGGAGATGTACCGAAAAATTCGACATTAATCATAATTAGCCAACGATTGACTTGATCTCAACCTTTGTGTATGGCTGTCTGTGACCGAGTTTTCTCTTTTCGCCCTTCTTTGGCTTGTAAGTAGCAACGATAATTTTCTTGCCCTTACCGCTCTTTACAACCTCACCTGTTACTGTTGCGCCCTCAACATAAGGAGCGCCAACCTTGAGACCGTCTTCTGTTGATAAAGCAACTACTTTGAAGTCAACAGTAGCATTGTCCTCAGCGTTAAGCTTTTCTACGTAGATAACATCACCGTTAGCTACCTTGTACTGCTTACCGCCTGTTTCGATAACTGCGTACATTTAATTCATTCCTTTATATCTAGACTCGCTATGTGATGGGTGGAGATAAACTCGCTTGCGACCCACAATATGCGGCTTATATACTATATCACAACGAAAATCTGTTGTCAACAACAATTTTAAATTAGGTTTAATCCTTCCATCGCCACACGGTGATCCCCCTCCCTTTAGCCAAAGGAGGCTCAAAAGGATTACATTAAATTACAAATTTTTCTGTAATTTGCAGGCTTTGAGAGTATTCTTCATAAGCACAGCGATTGTCATAGGACCAACACCACCAGGTACAGGTGTGATATATGAACATTTCGGAGCTACAGCGTCAAAATCAACGTCACCACAGAGCTTACCGTTTTCATCTCTATTCATACCAACATCGATTACTACAGCGCCGTCTTTTACCATATCTTCACCAACAAACTTAGCCTTACCGATAGCCGCTACTAAGATATCCGCTTTGTTTGTAACGTTCTTCAAATCTACTGTACGGCTGTGAGTGATAGTAACAGTACCGTTTTTATGTAGTAAAAGCATAGCCATAGGTTTACCTACGATATTACTTCTACCGATAACTACGCAGTTTTTGCCTGTCACATCAATATCATAATACGAGAGCATTTCCATTACACCTGCAGGTGTGCAAGGTAAAAAATCATAGTCACCAATCATAATCTGACCAACATTTACAGCGTGGAAAGCATCAACGTCCTTTTTAGGTGAAATAGCTTCAATTACAGCCTTCTCATCGAGATGCTTAGGCAGTGGAAGCTGACATAAAATTCCGTTTACATCTTCCCTTGCATTCAGCTCATCAACTAAAGCCATAAGCTCTTCTTGTGAAGTCTGCGCAGGAAGTGCATATTCAAGGCTTCTAAAACCTACGTATTCACAAGCTTTTTTCTTATTATTCACATATACACGAGATGCAGGGTCATCACCGACAATAATAACAGCAAGAGTTACCTCTACTCCCTTTTCTTTTAATACTTCAACCTCAGCTTTTACTGAGTCCTTTACGCTCTGTGATACGAGTTTTCCGTCAATAATTTTATACATTTTTTGCCTCCTGATCTTCTTTTACGATTATTTCTTCTTTATTAAAATTGTTTTTATTTCTAAAAATTATTAATAAAACTATTCCCGCAACTACTAAAAGTAGTGATAAGAGCTGAGAAACACGCGGCTCATAGTTTCCTATTTTAAACGGCAAGTATAAGCTGTCAGTTCTCAGCCCCTCGACGAAGAAACGTTCTAATCCGTACCAAACCATATATAAGAACGCAACTTGTCCGTAGTACTTCTGCCACTTTTTAGTGAATATATGTAGAAGCAGTACACCCAGCGCACACCATACTGACTCGTACAAAAAGCACGGATGTACCGCTACTCCACCTGTTCCCTCGCTCACCATTCTGAAAAGCGAATCGGTAGGGGTACCGTAAGCTTCCTGATTCATAAAATTACCCCATCTGCCTACTGCCTGTCCAATAAGAAAACATATCATCGTAAGGTCAAGCACAGGCAAAAGCTTCATTTTCTGAACTTTTGCTACAGTTAATCCGCCGAGCAAAGCACCTATAATGGCACCGTAAATAGCGATACCGCCATCTCGGATATTTAGAACCTGGTCAAGATGCTGTGAAAAATAATCCCACTTGAATGATACATAGTAGATTCTGGCACCCAAAATCGCCGTAATCACACCGACAATAAAGCAGTTGAGGAGTTTGTCAATATCAACAGAAAACCGCTTAGCGTTAAAATTAGCGTACAAGAGAGCCAGTATCACACCACTTGCAATACAAATAGCGTACCAGTAAATATCAAAACTACCGATTGAAAATGCCACACGATTAATAGTAAAGTCAAGCCCGAGTCCGGGGAAAGATACGTTGAACATATTATCCCCCTTACTCTACGTTTTTGATGACAGAGAGCGTTGTTTTTTCTACATCGAGCATCGATAATAAACGCTTTTCAACATCTTCGAGAGTAGCGTTGGCAATAGCGTCGATATAGGTATATAATTCTCTATCAGAAAATTCAAAATCAGTAATAATATTAGCGATATGGTCGGTAGAATTAAGACCTGAAATCGCATCTCCGTAAGTGGCACGTTTGGCAATTTCAAACTCCTCTTTATCAATACCGCTTTTTTTCACTTCTTCTATATACTCTTTGATGATATCTGATACCTTTTCAGGGTCACGAGATTCACCGGAGAATATTGTTCCAAGAAAGCCTTCGCCCTCAAAAAATTCGTACGAAAAGCTTGCATTAATGAGGTTTTTGTCCATAAGCTTTCTGTACAGAGTGCTGGTTGATGAAGCTAAAAGGAAAAGAAGGATTTCAGAATAAGCAAGAGTTTTCTCATCAACTCTCTTCTTCCCTGCTTTTTCTTTGAAACCTAAGTTAAATAGAGGAAGTCCTACAGGAAGTCGCTGTTCCACATAAGGCGAAAGAACATTATCAGGCTCTTCTTCAAAGATATTATCAATCTCGTGATAATCACATTTTTTGAGCATTTTATCAGCTATTGAAAGTACTTCTTCGACAGTTGTGTTACCCGCTACGCACAACACCATATTATTGAGATTGTAGTAAGTGTTGTAGCAAGTATAAAGATACTCCGGAGTAATTTTCGCAATAGACTCGACTGTTCCTGCTATATCAATACGTACAGGGTGGTTTTCGTACATATTCATGAGCATATTGAACATTACTCTCCACGCAGG
>JAFTYK010000038.1 GCA_017464765.1 Ruminococcus sp. | reverse complement strand
AGGCAAGGCACCCGATGAAAAGCCCCCTGTGGATGAAAAAGACAAATGCTCCCTCTGCGGTTTCTGTCCCGTACCGCTTGGACTGTGCATCTTCATTTGGATCGCTATTGTGGTAGTGGTTATTCTTGTGATTGTGATCATTATCGTGACCCTGACCAAAGAGAAAAAATGCCCCAACTGCAAGACCAAATGCAAAAAGAACGACAAATGCTGCCCCAACTGCGGTCAGCAACTGAAATAATGCGAAAGTGAGGAAAACAACATGAAAAAATTATTGGCGATTTTGCTTGCGGCAATGAGGGTATTCGCCCTTGACGCTTGCGGTGAGCAAGGAGATGGAGAAATAAGCGATAAAGACGGCGAAAAAACCAATGCTGAAGATATCGCAAAAGATGTGCTTGATGGGGCTGAAAAGTTAGATTCATTCAGCGAAGCAGCAGTAGAGCATTATCTGAAAGCGTATGGCATTTCTTATGAAGAACTGAAACCCGATTGGGAATACGAGATAAGTGAAAACGGTGCTTATGCCGACGATCCCGCAAGCGGAAGCGGTCATGCGGTTGTTATATTCAAAACATCCGATTCTTCAGAGCTGACTGACGAGCAGATTAAAGAATACTACGAGCAAGTATTCAAGGTTACCGCTGCCGCTTCTGACGATGGATACAACATCATCGGTCACGAATTTGTCGGCGAGGGCGAAAATCCTGCGGATGAAACAACTTTAGAAAAAGCATTGAGTGGCTTTTTGCAGGGTTGGTGCTTCCGCAAGGACGGAAAAAGTATGGCTGTATATGTGTCCGATATTTATGACAACGACAAAGACAGCGAGCTTGACAGACTGTTCTATTCTTACGGCGTAAAATTCGACATCGGCGTCGGCCTGCAAAAGAGTTTTGATGATACATTAAAAGATGCCGAAGATGCGTTGGAGGAACACGAAGACGAAATAAAAGATGCATTAGATGAGTATATTAATTAAGTAACGGCTTTATTTTCGCCAATCTGGAAAGATTTGACAAACGGTTAAAAAAGGCGGAATCGGAAACCTGCCTATCAAATAAAAGAAAGTGAGGAAATAATTATGTTATTATGTGAAAAATGCGGAACGAAAGTTGACGAGGGTACAAAATTCTGTCCATCTTGCGGAAACTCGATGGAGGTACCTGCCCCGCAACAGCAGGAACAGAACCCAGACACTCAAAATGGTTTCTCGGAAAAAATTTCCAATCTTAACGATACTGCTGACACTACGGCAGATTACGATGCAGGCGATGTTAGCAAAAACAAAGCGATGGCTGTTTTGGCATACTTCGGACCTCTTTGCTTTATTCCAATGTTTGCGGCAAAAGACTCAAAGTTTGCTCGTTTCCACGCTAATCAGGGTTTGGTGCTGTTAATTGCTTGTGTGGCGTACAGCATTGTTTCAAGTATTGTCAATTCGATTATTCTGGCGATTTCTTGGAGATTGTACTTTATCACAAGCATCATCAGCTTTATCTCAATTGTATTTGCGGTGCTGGCTATTCTCGGCATCATAAATGCCGCTAACGGAAGAGCAAAAGAGCTACCTGTAATCGGCAAATTCAAGATCTTGAAGTAAGATGCAACAACTCAACCTGCCCTAAAAGCAGTAAAATCTGCAATTTGGGCGGGTTGTTTTCGTTTCATAAATAATATATCCCTTTCTTGTAAGCATTTTATTGGAATATATGCGGATATAATTATGAACTTTCTCTCACCTAATATAGGTTTTGTAAGAAAGATTAAGGTTGTTTATTTAGGCAAATTTCTGTGTCTTCTTATTCAGTATATTCTCAAGCAGGTTGGCTGACTCACGCTCGGCTTGGTCTGTAGCGTGGACGTAGCGGTTGGTGGTCTTTAATTGCGAGTGACCGAGCCTTGTGGCGACAAATAAAACCGCTTAGGTAAGCCGTTTTATACGGTCGCCCAAGCGGTTCTTTTTTATATGCAATATGATGTATTTTTGTGTTTACTTATGTGCAGATTTAACAGTAGGTTAGTGAAAAACAGCTGTGAGATGCTTAGTCAAAGTGCCTTGTATTTATTCTGTGTTGGCTAAATCACTAAAGCTTATACACTAAATATATTTATATTGTCAATAGAATGAGAAATAGGCGAGTGCTATAATAATATTGCAATACAGATTGAGATTGCGGAGGCGATTTTATGAAGAAGATATTATCATTCTTACTCGTTATTTTTATGATAGTAAGTGCGGTTTTTGCTGTGCCGTTTACAGCTTACGCAAAAGACATTGATATGGCAAAAACCTCTGCTAAAAAAACCAAAGTATACGTAGACGTAAGCGCTGTGATGGATGAAGGCGAAACGCTCGGTGCTTATGTGTGGAATGATTATGACACCGGTTCGTGGAGGAATGTTGAATTACAAGAATCCGGTTGCTATGCTGTTGAAATGAAAGCTCACGAATATGCGGTGTTTGCTATTATGAAAGATACACAGATTCCTGATTGGAATTTTGTTGTGAGGCAGACCGATGATGTACCTTACTTGGGTGACTATAACTGCGCGGTTCTCAGTCACTCTGATGCAGAGGGTCGTATGAATGTCGAGTGGAAGAACGTCGATTTTACTAATAAGACTTATTTAGATGATGCTATGCGCAGAGCTGAAAAATATCTGTATGAAGATGCGGATAAATATACTAAAGCTACCGTAGCTAACCTGGAGAAGATTTATAAGTATGCTAAGGATTACTATGCACTCGCTAATGAGCAGTATTTAGTTGATGAAATAACCTATTATCTTAACGAAACGATGTTCTATCGTATGGCAACCATAAAAGAAGACGGCACAGTAAATAAATCGAGCTTATCACAGGCTATCAGTACTGCTGTATCCTATGAGATGTCGTTGGCTCCATTTACTGCTTACTCATGGAACTATATGATATATATGCGCAATATGGCATACTCGGTTAACACAGATGAAGAAGCTACACAAGACGAGGTTGACGCAGCAGCACTGGACCTTTATGATGCTATCGATGGCCTAGAAATAGAAATGCAGTTTTACGGTGATATAGATGGCGATGGTAACTTCACTATTATGGATGCAACCGTAATTCAGTGCTATTTAGCACGTATCAAAATCATCCCTATGTCAAAGCACAGATATGCTGATATGAACAAAGACGGTGTAGTTTCTATCATGGACGCAACTCAGATTCAGAGAATTTTAGTCGAAGTATATTCATAAACTTATAGTATGATTTTGCATAGCTGTGCCTGTATGGGTACAGCTATTGTTTTTTGTTGCTTAGTTATTAAGGCTGGTGAAAAGGTCGGAATTTTGAATCTTGCAAATTGTTTTGGTAATAATCACTAGTTTTTTAAAGGTGATTTCATATATATTAACAATGGCGAAATAATCCGATATGTATTACAATTTTAGTATGTCTTACGGGTATCGCAATACCTGTACACGTATGAATTTATTCTTAATCAAGGAGGAATACCAAATGAAAACTACCACAATTACTAGAAAACTGTTTTCTCTGGTGCTGGTATTATGTATGGTATTGTCGTACATCATAGTACCTGCTAACGCAGAAGAAACTGATACATTCAACTATGTATCTTTGGGCGCATCAAATACCAATGGTTATGGTATGCGCGGTTACATAACTGAAGAGGAACTTGCACTGCTGTTAAGCGGTCAGGTTAATAAGAACGATGTTAACGTTTACGGATATGAAAGAACACCTGAAGGTGCATACCCTGATTTAATCAGAGACCATTACGCTGAAATCTACGATAACGTAACGGTTAACCAGTTGGGTATCAGCTCCATGCGTGTGGAAGAACTCCGTATTCTGCTTGATGATAGCTATATGGGCGACGATTACTCCTCATGGAGATTCACAGGTTCTGACGGTTGGTTCAAATCTGCAGAACCTGGTGGTATTGATGCACTGCGCACCGCCTATAAAGAAAAAATCACTAACGCTGATTTAGTTACTGTTGACATCGGTTGGAACAACTTCGGTGTTTATGTGTGCAACCAGTTGGTTGACTACTTAAGCAACGGCAGATACAAGTGGACTGCTGATATTAATACTATTTTTGAAACTGATGCAGAAGACCAGGCGGCTCAGCAAGCCAAAGCAATTATTGGTTCTTACATCAAGAACTATGTCGGCGAGGGTGAAATGGCTAGCGCTTTAGAAGATATCTTTGCCTACAGCATTCTGGGTTATATCCACAACTTTGATATCGTTATGGAGAAGATATATGAACTCAACCCTGATGCAGAAGTGGTTGTTTTGGGTATCCAGAATCTTATGTATGGTGTTAATGTGGATATCAACGGAACCAAACTGCCTCTGGGCGATATCTTCGGCAACTTTGTCAATATGGCTAACTACTACGCATCATCATGTTCACCATATCAGACTAAATATAAGTACGTTAAGGCTGGTACTAACGAGCATGTCAATATCTTCCTCGATTCTATGAAGAACTACGACGGTGATGCAAAGAATCTTGATCAGAATGTCAAGGATTGCTTTGACTACTATGATGACAGCTTGTTCATTCAGACCAGAGTTGACTATATGGCAGTTGAACTCGTTAACTCTGAGTACGGTAAATATCTGCCTATGCTTGGTTACGATAGCGCTCAAGCTTTTGTTGCTGACGGCAAGCAGGGCAAGCTAGGCTCTTTCTTGGGCAAAAATCTGCAGGAAGCATTTGACGAAGTGTACTGGCCTGCACTTAACGCTGCATACGACACACTTGCAGTTCTGGTCAAGGAGATTGCAAATTATGATACTGTTGATGCCAATGGTCTGCTCAGTGGCACCATTAATATCGGCAGTGTTCAGGATACTTTGAAGAAAGCTCTGGAAGCAGAAGTTCAGGAGAATGCTCTTGCTGCTGCAGATAAAAAGCAATACACTGTAGATTTGGAAAAGGTATTACCTGATAGCAATACTAAAATCGTCGCTGCCATGTATGTTCGCTACTATATGGGCAACAGCTTCTTTGCACATCCTGATGCTACCGGTCATTCAGAAATCAAAAACGCCGTTATCGATGTCATTGATAACCCTGAAAACGAAAAGGGTCAGGCTTTGGCTGATTATTTGATTGTCAGTGTTAAGCAAATCCATAAGCTGCTCTGTGGTGCTACCGGACACAGCTACAACTCTGAAATTACTGCTCCTGAATGTGAAGAGCAGGGCTATACAACCTACACATGTTCAGAATGTGGTGATACGTACGTTGATGATTATGTAGATGCACTTGGTCACACTGAGGCTATCGACGAAGCAGTAGCTCCTGATTGTGAGAATACAGGTCTTACAGAAGGCAAGCATTGTTCAGTATGCGATAAAGTATTAGTCGCACAGGAAGTTGTAGATGCACTTGGTCACACAGAGGATATTGATAAGGGTTATGATGCAACATACAAAAACGATGGTCCGACCGATGGCGCTCATTGTTCAGTATGCGACAAGGTTCTTGTCCCTCAGGAGATTATCCCTGTACTTATGAAGTTAGGCGATGTAGACGGTGATGGTGAGGTTACTATCATGGACGCTACTCTGGTTCAAAGACATGTCGCAAAGCGTAGCGCAATCGCAGAGAATAAGCTCGTGTGTGCAGATGCTGACAAAGACAGCACAATTGAAATTATGGACGCAACAATGATTCAGCGTTTTGTTGCACAGCTAATACCAACACTATAAGTATCTTTAAAGTAAAAAGACTGTATCCTAGTTTCGGGATACAGTCTTTTTTAGTTATACAGTTGTTTTGTTGATTGAGTTAGCTATTTCTCTAAGTTCTTTTCGAGAAGACACACCAAGCTTTGAGTAAAGGTTTCTGTTGTGATACTTCAGGGTGTTTTCTTTTATGTTCAGCTCTAACAGGATTTCCTTTGTGCTTTTGCAAGCGACATGCATATTATAAATATTTTTCTCTGTTGCGGTCAGCGTAGATAACTGTTCTACAAAGTATTTGCATTGTTCAGATAGTATGGCGTCATCTGACGACTTTTCTTCGATAATATTAGCTTCTGTATTGAGTGACCTGCTAATAGGTGTATTAACGAACACTTTCGGTTCAGTCACAGTTTCTTTTTGCTCGACATTAGAACGCAGGAATTCGTTTTCCTGTTCCAACAAGTACATAGAAATTAAAAATAACTCGCTGACAATATATGAAACAGATAAGAACTCAAAGTCGATTTTAACAAGCTGTTCAAGTAGCCAAACTCCAATGTTCACAAGAACAGCAATAGCTAGAATGATTGCTTTGATTCCTGTGTTTATCTTCCTTCTTATTACTGCGTAGGTTATTGTTGCTATCATAGTGGCGAAGTAGCCTAATAGATAGAACAGGTAAATACAGTGCCAGCTACCGTATTCTTTATTTAAAACCGAAACACCGTTAACCGTTTCTAGTGTTACTGTTTTATAGTAAATATCAAGATATCCCGGGCTTGCCGCAATTATGAATACAGCAATACTTACAGCTATAAGACAACCAATAAAAGCTTTGTAATACTTGATATTACAAGCATCTTTTATAATCATAAGCATAGCTAGTGGAAGTACAACTGATCCCAGATAAGATATACGATTCGCAAGCAACGCTTCTTCCAGTGTAGATGATATAGATAGAGAAAAATAACCTGCATTAACTATAAAAACAGAAGCAAATAGCGTAATAAACCAAGTGTCTTTTTCCTTTAAGAGGGAGCAATATCCTATTAAAAGTAGTAAAGAGAGTACTGTTGTAACTGCATATATTATCGACATGCTTGTAGCTTTTGCTCCGATAGTATCGCAACCGCAAAGAGAGAACAGCAACAATAAGACCGAAGCGATCGAGAAGTATGATTTTTTCATATATAAACTCCTTTGGAGGTGTCTGCCTTTGAAATCCCACACCAAACCCCACACTTTTCAAAAAGTGGGATTTTTCACAATTATGACAATGTTCCCAAGGTTGATAAAAATAACTTTGGAACCGCAAATAATCGAAATTTATTCTACCATATTTCAAATTAGTAGTCAATTGACTGTGGGGTTATAGCTAAACAAAAATGAAAAGGCTACACCCTCAAAGGCGCAGTCTGTTCGTTATTATATACCTGTTCAGTTTGGTGTTTGATATTTGAAAACTAGGTTATCTAAAATAGCTTTAGCCTGCTTTAAAATCGGCAGTTCCCTATTTGCGATAAGTCGTCCGATTTTTGTATTAGCACGCTTTTCGTATTCGCTTAAAGCCTCTTCGTAGCTTAGTTTCAGCGTGGATAGGTGGAAACACTCTATCTCTTCTTTAGTGAGATTGTTTTCTTTGAAGGCGATAGCCTTACACAGATAGTAGTTATTGATATTGTGGCGGTGAATGAGGTTGTAGTAGTCGTCAATCACCCCGATTTTACACAGAATTTCTGCTTCTATCCCCAGCTCTTCTTTTAGTTCTCTTAAAATAGCTGAGTTTAAAGCTTCGCCTTTCTCGACTCCACCACCTGAGGTTTCAATGAGTGTTGCTTTGCCGAAATCATCGTCACGCTCGGCTCTGACAAAGTACAAATATCCATCATCATCGAAAACAATCGCTCTTGCAATTTCTCTATCGTGGTCTGTGTATGTAAACTCCCATTCGTTATCTAAAAGACTTATTCGTAGTTCTTCTTTGATAGTTTCTGTTGTAAAATTTATCATATTATCATCTCACTAAGCTTATTAGTTGCATTATACCACACAGCAAATGCTACTTCAATTGGAAAACAAAAGGCGAAGCTTTCTGCTCCGCCTACGTTGTATATTTTAATTAAAACGCAATTCGATTAAGCTTTTTTGTAGTAAGGCATAGCCTTTTATACAGGACAGGTGATGAGAATGTTGTCTACAATAACTTCGCTGTAGCGGTCATACTCGCCGTCGCAGTTAGGGTAGTGGTCAATAGTCTTCATAACAGGAAATCTCACGGTGATTACGTTGTCCTGAACTTTGCAGTAGATTTCGCTGAAAATACGACTGCATTCAGCTTTGCCGCTGAGGATTTTTGTACCGTCTGTATTTTCAAAAGTGGCATTCCCGTGTGAGTCGGCTGTTAGTACAATGTTCTCTTTTTCAAACAGAATAGTCAGTGCTTTGTCGTTTTTATAGTCGATTTCAAATTTAGATTCGTATGCACTGTTACTGCTGTCTAAGATATGGTTGTAGTTCATTTTTGCCACTCCTTTAGTTTTTATAGATTAAGTATAAAATAAATTTTACGGATAATCAACATAAATTTTAATGTTTAGTGCAGAAGAAAACCCGATGGAAGTTATCCATCGGGTGTATGTGAACATATTATACGTCAGAAGTAATCTGATAACGGCTCAAGTATTCGTTGTATGTGTCAGCGAACGCTATGTTATCAGCACTCTTTAATCTGTCAAGGTACTGGTGAGTACCGAGCTGTTTTGAGTCGATTTCGATAAGTACAACCGCAACGTTTGAGCAGTGGTCGGAAACTCGCTCGTAGTTTGTGAGAAGGTCTGTAAGAATAAAGCCCAGTACCATCGGAGAGTTACCCTGCTGGATACGTTTTGTGTGTTTTGCTCTTGCCTGAAGCACGAGTTCATCGATAACTTCTTCGAGTGGTTCAACAAGCTTTGCACGTTCGATGTCGCCCTCTGAGAACGCCTCGGTTGTGAGATAGAGGATTTCTGAAAGAGCTTCTGTAATAACGTCGATTTCGCGAGTTGTTTCGGCAGAGAATGAAATGTTTTTATCGTGAAGCTCCTGAGCTGTGTCGAGTAGATTTATAGCGTGGTCACCAATACGCTCGAAGTCACCGATTGTGTGGAGTAGCTTTGTGACCTGCCAGTTTTCATCTTCGGTTAAGTTAGCGTTTGAAAGCTTGATTAAGTAGTTGCCGAGCTTGTCCTCATAATTATCAATGAGTTCTTCGGTTTCAATAACCTTTTCGACCATCTTTTGGTCGTAGTTTTTCATCAGTGCGATAGCACGGTTGATATTGTCATTAGCGAGCTGAGCCATTTCGATTGTGATAGCTGTACACTTTGAAATAGCGAAAGCAGGCATAGCGTAGAGTCTGTCGTCGAGTACGTCGAGAGTATTCTCGCGTTCTGTTTTGTCGTCCTTGATGATGAAGTTAGCGATCTTCTCAAGCTGTTTGCAGAACGGCATAAGCATAACAGTTGTAACGAGATTGAAGATAGAGTGAACGAGCGCGATACCCGCAGCATTGATAGGATTATTAACAAATGCGAAGTTCACAAATGCATCAACTAAGTAGAAGAGCGAAAGGCAAGCAACAGTACCAAGAATGTTGAATGATATATGTACAACAGAAACTTTTTTAGCGTTCTTAGAAACGCCAATGGAAGAAATAAGTGCTGTAACGCAAGTACCGATATTCTGACCCATAATGATAGGAATAGCCATACCATATGTAACAGAGCCTGTCATAGCAAATGATTGGAGTATAGCGACAGATGCAGCTGAACTCTGAATAATACCCGTGAACGCTGCACCGACGAGTACACCTAAAATAGGGTTGTTGAATGCAACGAGTATTTCCTGGAACTCAGGCATTTCAGAAAGTGGTTCCATAGCATCGCCCATAAGCTTCATACCATACATAAGTACAGCAAATCCGACTAAGATTGATCCGATGTCCTTTTTCTGTTGCTTTTTGGACATCATAATCATAATAATGCCGACAAACGCAAATACGAGCGAGAAGTTTGCAGGTTTAAGTAAACTCATCCAGATGTTATCACTTTCAATGCCTGCAAGTGAAGTAATCCATGCGGTGAGAGTTGTACCAATATTGGAACCCATGATAACGCCGATGGTCTGACCAAGCTTCATGATACCTGAGTTTACAAGACCAACAAGCATTACAGTCAAAGCAGAAGATGACTGAATAGCAATAGTGATACCTGCACCAAGGAGCATACTCTTGAACAGATTGTCAGTCATTTTCGAAAGGGCTGTTTCGAGTTTGCCACCCGCCATTTTCTCAAGACCGGAACTCATAACGTTCATGCCGTAGAGGAAGAATGCAAGTCCACCGAACAGCATAATAATGTTGATGATTGACATAGCGATACCTACCTTTAGATAGAAAAAGTTAAATTTTTGTAATCAACATTATCATTATGACAAGTCTGTGTTAAATAAAAGAGTGAGAAATGTTAAATCTATGTTAAATAAAGCGTCCGAGGTCCGTAGCCCTCGGATAACGACGGGCGAGTCGGGACCGCCCAAAAGGCACAAGGTGCCTGGCGGGTGGTCAGCGAGTAGGAGTTATACGAGGAATAGCGCAGGCAAACGAGGCTTGATATTAATGTGCTAAGCCACCGTAGCCTTGCGATTTAATTTTTGTTTACAAACCATAAAGGGTATGGTACATTGTAACTGAGACACAATTTAATTTTTGCGTGTAAATTGTACAAGTATGTGCATTTTATCTATTGGTAAAAATGCAGATGCTCTTTTTTCGCATACTTGTAGTACGTGAAAATTGTGTCGCAGCAATAGGGCATGCGTTTTTCGGTGCGTAGGCTCTGCTTGCGCACTTTTTTATTAGGAGGATTTTAACATGAAAAACATTAACACAAAATTGCTGTCATTTATACTGGCTGTGCTTATTATGGTGTCGGCAACATCTGTTGCCATAACTGCACAGGTAACCAGCAAAGATGTGGTTTTGCAAAACGACACCTTTACTATGTATAAAGACGGCGACTACTACCGCATTATTGGTCCTGCAGGTGAAAAAAGAGCTGACGATACCATAGAAAGCTCTGCCAAGCGAGCTAAATCGAGTGTCGCACAAACAAATGCTGCGGCAACCGCAGATGAAGCCTTGCCAAAGAGCGTAGACCTGAGTAAATCAAAGTATTTTCCACCTGTTGGTAATCAGGGGGGACTTGGTTCTTGTGCGACGTTTTCGGCTGTTTACTATCAGTTTTCTTACGAAGTGAATAAAAATCTCGATGTAGAAGCAACATACGAAAATACGCGCTCTCCGCAGATCGTTTATAATTTTGTAAATGCCGGTGCAAATGACGGTACCGACCATAGTCGTAACTACAGATTTTTACAACACTATGGCGCGCCTACTATGAGCGAGGTGCCATATAGCGACCAGGACTGTATGGACTGGCATGCAGACGAGGGTGTATGGCGCGAAGGTATCAGAGTAAGACTCAAGGACTACACCGAATATGATGATGTTGGTGTAGATGACAAGCAAATCACCTCACCTGATGACCCCGATTTGCTCGACATAAAAACTCAGCTTAATAATAATAAAATAGTTGGCTACTCAACCTATGTGAGCAGTTGGCTGTACAGTAATCTGAAAACAAGCGTTGATGCTCCTGCAAACGATAGTTTTTCGGGAGAGGAATGCGTTATTGCGTGTGATGGAGTATATGGCGCACATGCGATGGCTATCGTTGGCTACAACGATGATATCTGGATTGATGTAAATAACAATGACAAAGTAGACGCAGGCGAGATGGGCGCGTTCAAGGTAGTCAATTCATACAGCCCTGACTACTGTAATGACGGCTTTGTATGGGTTGCGTACGATGCGCTCAATAAGGTATCGACTGTTGAGGGCTATGAAGGTTACAGAATGCCGATATTCAGCGCTCTCAGAACTATTACAGTAAGAGATTATAATGAGTTGTCTGATATATATATAGAGTACACCTTAAATACCGCAAAGCGTACTCAGCACGAGGTTGTTTTTACCGCTGAAAAGGACGGTACAGTCCAGTCCTGGGAGATGTTCTACGGCGCAGGTGGCGGATATAAAAATGAGGTTAACGAAGGCGCATTTGATGGCACAGATGTCGCGTGTGACGGCACATTTGTTTGTCCGCTTGATAATATCGTACCTGACTTTACATACGAGGATTTTGAGAACTACAACTGGAGTGTAGAGTTTAAGGATACAAAAGAAGATGGAAACCCACTTATCGTTAAAGATGTAAGAATTGTAAACGAGCTCACAGGCACAGTTTACGAGGTGGAAAACAACCTGCCATACACGGTAGACGGCAGTAGTGTATCGTATGATATTAAGGCTACCACAAATACAAACAAAGTTGTCTACTATGTCGGCTACGATAATCCGACTTTAAACTACAAGATAGGCGACGGCGAGTGGCAACAAGCACAGATGGACGAAAACTTTGAGCGTATTGGTGCCACACATAAATATGTAGTAAAAGATGCTGAGGGCGATATGATGCTCTACTTTACTGATGATCAGGGCAACTGTGACGATAACAATGGTGAATACTACAAAGCATCTGACAGACTCAGCTCCTACCGCACTCAGGGAGTCAGAGAAAAGCTGACAATAACAGATTTCGGATTTGAAGACGAAGAGCCTGACGTGCTGTCAAGATTTTTCTTCAAGACAGACATCGTGGGCGGTTATGAGCCATATAACATACAGTATACATCAGAGGATTTGAGCACAGGCGAGAAAAGATACGTGCTTTTCGATGCTGTAGACAGGAGTTTTACTTTCCTGAAAGAAGGCGACTACAAGCTAACCGTCGAGGTTTATGACCAGGCTGGTGACAAGATTGCTTTGGAGAAGGAAGTTACCATTGTCGACAAACCTTTCGAGTTCAATATATTTGAGAACTTATCCGATATAAACTTTGTCGGCGAGAACGCACAGTTTTACGCAAAGACAAAATATGAAGGTATTATTTCGTATGCAGGCAAACGCAGTGAGTATCTGTTTGAAGTAAAAGACAAAGACGGCAAAACAGTGCACAGTAAAACTGTAAGAGCTACTAAATACAATACAACTGATAAAGTCAGCGAGATAGACTTCTCATACATCCCTGCAAAAGCAGGCGAGTATACTATAACAGTTTCATCAACTGATATTAATAAGAGCTATGCCGAAAAGACCATATCGTACAAGGTAATCGACAAAATCTACGGCGATGCGGATATTGACGGTGTTGCAAATATCTTTGACGTTACACATATCCAGCGTTATATCGCACAGTATCTGACCGACGATGAGATAAACAAAAACCTTGCTGACTGCGACCTTGATGGTATTGTCAACATCTTTGATGCGACACATATCCAACGCTTCCTTGCAGGGTATACTGACTGCGAAATGGCAGGCAAGGTTATTGAGTATATCCCACCAACGCAGGAGCCTACTCAGGCGCCGACAGAACAGCCGACTCAGCCTGTCAAAAATAACACAGTAACATTCACAAATTCGTTTAACTGGAGTGGCACTATCTACTGCTACTACTGGAGCAATGATAATAAAAATATGGTTTCGTGGCCGGGCAAGGCGATGACAAATATAGGACCTAACGACTATAATCAGGTTATGTATACATTCTCAGTGCCAAGCGATGCTACCTATCTTATTTTCACAAATGGCTCAGCGCAGACGACCGACATAAGCTATAGCGGCGGTGAGGTGCGCTATTATCCTGTAGAACAAACCGACACAAGTGGTCACAATTTAGTAAAAACATGGTAAAACAAGAACAGGCACCCAGAATTTTGGGTGCCTTTTTGTTTAATTATCTATAGCCTTTTTTCTGTCACTGCCGTCTTTTAAGAGTGCTTTGAGCGTTTCTGCGTCATCGTTTTGCAGTGCTTCCTTGTACTCGCTCAGCGAGTTAATGATACAGTCTACCTCAAACAGCAGGTTGTCTTTATTCAGGAGAAATAGCTCTGACCACATATTTTCGTTGAGTTTTGCAACTCTGGTCAAGTCTTTGTAGGAGCCTGCCGAAAAGCCCTTGTGAACTTTAGCCTGAGGGCTTTTTACATAGGCGTTACTCACAACGTGGGCTAGTTGTGAGGTGAATGCGATGATTTTATCGTGATTTTGCGGTGTGGTAACCGTCACAGATGAAAAGCCAAGCGATTTTATAAATCCTGATACTTCTTCCAGAAGACCGATATCATCAGTGTTCTGTGGGGTTAAAATCATCGAAGCACCCTTGTATAAATCAGCCTTTGAGTATTTATAACCCGAGTGGTGAAGTCCTGCCATCGGGTGACCACCGATGAAATGAAAACCGTGATTTTCAGCCACATTGAACAGGTTTTCACATATAGAACGCTTCACACCGCCACAGTCTATCACAACAGCACCTTTCCTGATGAGATGAGATTTTTCTTTTAGGAAGTCAACAGTCGCTTTCGGGTAAACGGAAATTAGTATATAGTCGCACTCGTTTATATTGCTATCGGAAATTTCCTTGTCGATAGAGCCGTCCATAAGTGCGTATGAGTTAATGTTTTTGTCTATATCAAAGCCAAAAACTGTGTGGTCAGTATTTCTTTTTATCGCCTTACACAGTGAACCGCCGATAAGGCCTAAACCTACAACGCCGATAATCATTTCACTACCTCCAGAATTTTAGCTACACTTTTTGATACATCATCAAATTCATCAGGGGTGAGCGACTGAGCGCCATCACATAGTGCGTTTTGAGGGTCATTGTGTACTTCAATCATAAGACCATCAGCACCTGCAGCAGCTGAAGCTAAAGCCATTGGCTTAACAAGACGGCTGATACCACACGCGTGACTTGGGTCTACGATAATTGGAAGATGCGTGAGTTCATCAAGCATCGGCACTGCCGCGATATCCAAAGTGTTTCGTGTGTAGGTTTCGAATGTACGTATACCACGCTCGCATAAAATAATGTTTTCGTTTCCGCCTGCCATAATATACTCGGCACTCATCAGCCATTCTTTCATTGTGTTAGCAAGTCCGCGTTTTAAAAGGATAGGTTTCTTGGTTTTGCCAAGTTCTTTCAAAAGCTCGAAATTCTGCATGTTTCTGGCACCTACCTGAATGAGGTCAACGTTCTCAAAAAGCGAGAGATGATTTGCATTCATAATTTCGGAAACAATAGGCATACCTGTTTCCTTTTTGGCAATTTTAAGAAGCTCAAGTCCGTCCGCCTGTAAACCCTGAAAATCGTACGGAGATGTACGAGGCTTGAACGCACCGCCCCTAAGAAGTGAAGCTCCGCTTTCTTTAACGCGCTTAGCGATTTCTACAATCTGAGCCTCGGATTCTACCGAACACGGACCTGCAATAATAGCAAAATTCCCATCACCGATTTTAACACCGCTGACATCGACAACTGAATCGTTAGGGTGGAATTTACGATTGGCGCTCTTGAATGGCTCGGAAATTCTCTTTACTTTTTCGACGATTTCGAGGTTTTCTAAAAGCTCGATGTCTACCTTGCTTGTATCTCCGACTAATCCCAAAATGGTTGTATATTCACCTTTTGAGAGATGAACGGTGAGGTTCTGGCTCTCAAGCCAAGAGATAAGATTTTCAATCTGGTTTTCTTTTACACCTTGTTTGATAATAGCGATCATTGTTGTTACCTCCAAAAAAGAAAGGGTTCGCATTTACTGCGAACCCGTAAAATCTGATATAAGAACTACGCTTAAATTTCAGCAGCAAAAAGCACTTCTACTATATTCTGTTAGCATAGTAAAAGTAATAATAGTATTCTGCTGTGAAGTTAAAGTGTTTCATAATAATTCACCCATTTAAAGCGTTAAACTAAATATACACCTCAAAATTCGAATTGTCAATACCTAAAATAAAATTTTAATCGAGGTGCCTTTACCTAGTTTGCTGTCTACATTAATTGATGCATTGTGATACAGCGCACCATGTTTTACGATGGAAAGTCCCAGCCCTGTACCACCAATTTCTTTAGAATGGCTTTTATTGACTCTGAAGAAGCGTTCGAAAATTCGCGGGATATCCTCCTGGGCTATACCGATTCCAGTGTCTTTAACACTAAGCTCTACGCCGTCGATACACTGTCGGATATTGATTTTTACCTTGCCATTTTCCTTATTATACTTAACCGCGTTGTCACACAGGTTGTAAATCATTTCTTCGATGATGTGAGCGACACCCGTGATGATGCATCTGTCACCTGAAAGAGAGAAAGTGATACCTCTCTTTTTAGCGATAGTTTCAAGACGCAGAATAACGCTTTCACACATTTGATAGAGGTCGATGCTTTCGCTTTTGACTTCTATGTCGCTTTCTTCAAGTCGGCTCAGCTTGATAATGTCCTCAACCAAAACGATAAGTCGCTGTGATTCGTCGTGGATTTTACCGGCGAAACGTGTGGTGTCCTCAGGTCGAGCTATGCCGTCACGTATAATTTCAGCATAGCCTGAAATCGAAGTGAGTGGGGTTTTCAGCTCATGGGATACGTTAGCGGTAAATTCACGTCTGAGCTTATCTCTGTTCTGACTTTCAAACCTGAGTTCTTCCATCTGCTGTAAAATACGCGCATTTTGGGAATTGATTTTCTGTACAAGAGGGGAGAATTCGCCGTCAATCTGTGAAGCGTCGGGGTTTTCAATGTCAATGTTATTGATAGGGTCAATAATAGAAACGGTCACCGTACGCAAAACAAAAAATGTTACCACACTCGGGATAATCAGCATAGCACAAATATATGCCCAGATGTGCGTTATTGTACCAGTTGCTATGTACTCCGTCGCCATAATAATGAGTACACACAAAAGCGTTACGCAGAACGTAACTAAAAATATGTTAATCAGCGTATGTTTTTTCATTTCGTTTCACCGATTTTGTATCCGATACCTCGAACAGTCTCAATTAAATGTCCTGCTTCACCGAGCTTTTGACGAAGGGTTCTGATGTGGACATCTACAGTACGGTTTTCACCATCGAAAGAATAACCCCATATTTTGTCAAGTATCTGGTCGCGTGAGAGAACAATATCGCGGTTTTCAAGCATAAGGCAAAGTAGTTCGAATTCTTTTAGCGTCAGAACAACTTTCTCACCATTGACTTTAACACGGTGCTTCTGAGGGCAGACATAGAGGTTTTCGATTTCGTACTCGGTTTTCTGTTCTACAGGAGTAGCACGTCTTAAAACCGCTTTTATTCTGGCGAGCAGTTCCATAATGCCGAAAGGCTTTGCGACATAATCGTCAGCGCCAAGGTCAAAACCTTTGAGTTTGTCGATTTCGGAGCCTTTTGCAGTAATCATAATTACAGGAATATGTTTAGTGAGTGGACTTTGGCGAATCTTTTTTAGTATCGCAAGTCCGTCCTCTTCCGGAAGCATAACGTCGAGTAGTATAAGTTTCGGAAGTTTTTCGTCGAGCGCGTTCCAGAATTCACTAGGACGCTCAAAGCCTTTAGCATCAAAGCCTGTTGTGTTTAGAGTGTAAACAACAAGTTCTCTGATATTAGGGTCGTCTTCGATAAAGTAAATCATAGTTATCTCCTATTAGTTTATTTTATCCTTAAAGTGCGAAGATACGCTTTGTGTGAGTCGCTGACCCGAAAGCTTTCGCACGATTTCACTATAGTTTTATTGTGTGTCCATTTTTGAAGGACATTGTTTTCGATATAGGGTATAGCGGATTCGTACTGTTTTGCTAAAGCAGTTGCAAAATACCACGCTACCATCATCTTTATGTAATATTCATCTCTTTTTACGCTTGCTACTAAGTCAAGGTGAGAACAATCAAAAGCATCGTCAAGATAAAAGCTCAAAAGTAAACCGATAGCAAATCTCACCGTATATTCGTGAGGAGATTTTATCCACTTCTTTATATATGGGTAAAGAGCTTCCTTGTGCTTTTTGAAAACTTTCGGACGAATGGTGTCGCACGTTGCCCAGTTGTCGATACAGGGAAGAAAGCTCTCTAAAAGCTCAAGTGCTTTATTAAAATCTTTCTCATACTCTATGAGAAAACCGTGAAGATGGTTTTCTTCAAGATATTTATGCGGTAAGCACGATAAATAGTCGTATGAAATTTCACTGCCCTTTAAAGCTTTAGCTAAAGCCCTGACTTTTGGTGTGCGTACACCGATGATTCGCTCTTTTTCAATGGTTGGTATTAGCTTAGAAGAGAAATCTTTGTAGCTTTCGTCTTTACATTCAAACAGAAATCTTGTTATATCTTCTTTTGTAAAAAATGCAAAACTATCCATATTAATCATAAAGTTAGTATAGCATACATAAATTTTAGTTTCAATATACATTATTTTATGGTAAGATAAATATGTTAATAAAAAAGAAAGAAAAAGGAGATGTTTTTATGGAAAAAATATTCGATTATGTAAAAAGCGGACCGCCAATACTGATTGCGGTAATAGTGTTTGTGATAGGCTTGATTGCACTTATGATTGTTTCGAAGATAATCAAAAAAGCGCTCAGCAAAACGAAACTGGATGTTTCACTCCAAAGCTTTTTTGTCAAAACCTTTAACATCGTTGTGATAGTTCTTCTTTTGATATGCTCATTGTCAACAGCAGGGATTTCCACAACCGGACTTATTGCAGGCTTTTCGGCAGCAGGTGCAGCGGTAGCCTTGGCGCTTAAGGATAGTTTAGGTAATTTAGCAGGAGGTATAGTGCTTTTAATAACCCACCCGTTTGTAACAGGTGATTTCATAGAAATGGGTGATAAATCGGGAGTTGTTGAGCAGATTGATATTTTGCAGACAACACTTATCACTCCTGATAACAAAACCGTAGTTATACCTAATGGACTACTCTCGAGCGATGAGGTTGTAAACTATACTAAGCAGAAAACAAGACGTGTTGACCTCACAATTCCTATCAGCTATGACAACGATGTTGAAGAAGCGAAAAAATCTGTGCTGAAAGCTACTACCCGTGAGAGCAAGGTGCTTCATTCTCCAAACGCTCCGTTTGTAAGAGTAGGGGAGTATTCTGACTCTTGCGTTAACCTAACTGTAAGAGTGTGGTGTAATACAGAAGACTACTGGGACGTTTATTTCAGTATGATTGAAAAAGTAAGAGATGCGTTCAACGAAGACAATATTACAATTCCGTACCAGCGCATTGATATACATATGGTTGATGAGAAGTAAAAACGTTGATGTTATAGAAAAGCTTCTGTTAATAATCGGGGACCCCGAAATCTGTGGTTTTGTGACGACGTTGCAGGGGTGGCCATCGGTTGTTCATGTGCATAAGCGCCCACAACATTAATCAATAAGAAAAGGCAGTTCAGTTGAACTGCCTTTTTGCTTTTGGATATTACCTACACAAAAACTCCACAAAAGAGTGATATATATAGGGTAGAAGAAAGCTTATTATTTATTTTTCAGAAGCTGTGCCTGCTTCTTTAAAGCGAGGAAAGACTCGTCGGATATAACATGTTCCATTTTACATGCATCGCGCGAAGCAATTTCTTTGTCAACTCCGATGAGAGTCAGAAAATTTGTGATTTCGGTATGACGTTCGTAGATTTTCTCTGCTATTGCCTTACCTTCTTTTGTAAGGGTGAGATATCCTTGTTCGTTCGATACGACAAACCCGCCGTTTTTGAGCAGACCTAAAGCTCTGCTTACACTAGGCTTAGAAAACCCCATATATTCGCTGATGTCGATAGCTCTGACGTTTGGGTTTTCTCTGGATAATACGAGAATGCTCTCAAGATACATCTCGCCTGATTCCTGAATAGACATAGTATCTCCTTAGTGACGCCTTTTGTGTTCAATACACTCAAAAGCGACGAAAATGATAAGATTAAGGCTGGTTTAGATATGCTTGGCTTTCTCTAGCTCAGATTGTCGAAAATGTCAGCGATGATTTCGCGTTCGTCCATGTGGTATTTAACACCTCGGATTTCCTGATAATCTTCGTGACCTTTACCAGCTAAAACGATGATATCGCCTTTTCTAGCGTTTTCGATACAATAGCGAATAGCTTCAACTCGGTTAGGGATGATGATGTATTTTCCTTCAGTTTTGTCGAGGCCTACCTTGATATCCTTGATGATATCCATAACGTCCTCGAAACGTGAGTTGTCCTCTGTGATAACTGAGAGGTCTGAGAGTCTTCCTGATACCTCGCCCATCTCGTATCGGCGATCCTTTGGACGATTACCGCCTGCGCCGAACATTGTGACAAGACGAGTAGGTTTGTATTCCTTAAGTGTAGTTAAGATGTTTTCCATCGAAAGTGCATTGTGAGCGTAGTCGATGAGAAGTGTGTAGTCACCAACTACAGGCACAGCCTCAACTCTGCCCTTAACCTTAACTTCATTTAAGCCGTCTAAAATATCTTTATCGGTCAAATCGAAGTGGCGACAAACAGCGATAGCGGCAAGAGCGTTGTAAACGGAGAATCTTCCCGGAATAGCAACGTCAACAGAAAGTTCCTTTTTGCCAGTTGTTTCAAAATGTACGCCGATGTAACCTGGTCTTGCGATGAGTGAATCATTATGTGCTACGATATCGGCATCTTTATCAAAGCCGTATGTTTCGATTTCACAGGTGTGGTCTTTAGTGACCTCAGCCCACTTTTCGTCATCGCGGTTGATAAGACCTAACTTGCACTGCTTGAAAAGTAAGCTCTTACAGAAAAGGTATTCCTCCATATCAGCGTGTTCAGCTTTGCCGATGTGGTCGTTAGAGAAGTTTGTGAAGATACCAAAGTCGAAAACGATGCCTGCAGTACGATACCACTTAAGACCTAAAGAAGATGCTTCGATTATCATCGCTTTGCAACCCTCGTTGACCATTTTTCTCATAGCTTGCTGAATTTCGTATGATTCAGGAGTTGTATTGTTAGTTTTGTAAATCTGGTTGTCTATAACGATACCAAGCGTTCCGATAGTAGCGGTTTTAATACCTGCTTTTTCTAAAATGGAGCGAATCATCGCAACAGTTGTGGTCTTGCCCTTAGTGCCTGTGATTGCGATAGTTTTAAGCTCATTTGCAGGGTGTCCGAAATATTCAACACTCATGTAAGCTAGTGTTTTACGAGTGTTTTCTGTTTTAACGATAGTAACACCATCAATAGGAGCAATGTCGTCTTCTACAATAAGAGCAACAGCTCCCTTTTCGACTGCATCAGAAATGAACTTATGACCATCAACGTTGAAGCCTTTAAGACATACAAAAGCACAGCCTTCTGTTACCTTTCTGGAGTCATAAATAACATCGACAATATCTTTGTCGAGATCACCGCTGAGTATGGTGAATTCGCACTGTGACAGGAGATTTTTGAGTTTCATAATATCCCTCCGGTAAAAAATCCCGAATACTATCGGGAGTTATAAATATACATTTAGTATATGTTGTTGTATATATGTTATATCTTAATTTTAGTCCGATGTCAAACACTCAGTTGGGCTTTGTTTTCGTGATTTTGGTAAAATTACACTAAAATTTTTTAAAAATTTTGAAATCTACACTTTTAATTCAAATAAAGAATTAAATATTAAATAACTGTAACCCTCTTGCCTAAATTCAGAAAAGCGGTTTGACAGATTGCACAAACCGACTTACGTCAAAATTAATAAAAACAATAACACGGATTTATGCAAAATATCTAAGAATCGAAAAATCTGTTGTTAAAATAACTAAAACACAGCGTAAATTTTATTGTTTTAGATAAAAAGTACAAAGGGAGTTGAAAAAAGCACTTGTGAATGATAAAATTTAGTTACAGTGATATAGTGCCGTCGAAACGGATTTGCGACGGTTACTGACACTTGCCGAGTTCCACTCGGAAAGAATATTTTTTTAGAAAGGAAATCCGAAAATGAAAAGAATTATTGCTATGATTCTCGCTGTTTTAATGATGGCTACATTATTTGTAGGCTGTGGCGGCGACGAAAACGCTGCTAATGGCGGTGCTACAGCACTCGAGCCAGAAGCAGGCGCAACACTTAAAGTATGGGCTCCTGACGCTGCTCTTGATGTATTCAAGGCACAGTGCGATGCTTTCATCGCTCAGTACCCAGACGCTGGTATCAAAATTGAAGTTGTAGCACAGGGCGAAGGCGACGCTGCTGCTCAGGTATTAAATGACCCTGAGGCTGCTGCTGACGTATTCAGCTTTGCTTGCGACCAGCTCAACAAGCTCAACGATGCAGGCGTTATCATGCCAGTTAACACAACTCTCTTAGACGATGTAGTTGCTAGAAACTCTGAGTATTCAGTTCAGGCTGGTACACTCCCATTCAACGGCACAGATACACTCTTAGCTTACCCAGAGACAGGTGACAACGGTTACTTCCTCTACTATGATAAGAGCGTTGTATCAGACGAAGATGCTAAGACACTCGAAGGCGTATTCGAAGCTTGCCGTAAGGCTAACAAGAAGTTCATCATGGACGCTGGTAACGGTTTCTATGCTTGTATGTTCCCATTCACAGGCGGTCTTAAGATTGAAGGCCTCGAGGGTGAGGACAACGATGTTCAGAAGTTCAACGACTATGACGAAGCTGAGGTTGTTGCTACACTCGAAGCTTTCGCTAAGCTCTTCCACGAGTATGACGACATTTTCGAGAGCGGTGAAGTTGCTAAGATTCCTTCAGGTTTCGCTTTAGAGGAAAGAACACTTGCTGCTGGTATCGACGGTAGCTGGGACGCTGCTGCTATCAAGAACGGTCTTGGCGATGATTTCGGTGCTGTTAAGCTTCCTACAATCAACGTAAACGGCGAAGCTAAGCCAATCGTTTCTCTCCACGGCTACAAGCTCCTCGGCGTAAACGCTCAGTCTAAGTTCCCTAACGCTGCTCAGCTTCTTGCTAACTACCTCTCAGACGAGGAGTGCCAGCTCGAGCGTGCTGAGAAACTTTCTTGGGGTCCTTCAAACAATGTAGCTGCTGAGTCTGAAGTTGCTAAGAACGATCCAGCTATCTCAGCTGCTCTTGCACAGTCAGCTAACTCTATCCCACAGATCAACATCTCAGGTACATTCTGGGATCCAATGGGTAACCTTGGTAACAACCTCTTCAAAGAGGATGCTAAGTACGATACAGCTACTCTTACAGCTCTCTTAGACAAGACTATTGCTAACGTTAGAGACGAATAATCATAGTCTAAATTTTTCTTTAAATTCTTAATTGATTTTGGTCAGGTAGCCCACGCGGGCTATCTGACCGCACATTACATAATGTGGTGTTTTGGATGCAAGTATTTGCTTCCAGATACTTGCATGCAACATTGAGGAAGTGAACTGATGAAATATATTGATTACATGCAGCTCAATCCTTTCCAGAGATTCTGGTACAACTTTTCCAGCGCAATGAAAGCCTTACCGGGTAAGTTAAAGAACTTCTTCGTAGCCATCGGCGCTTTAATCGTAAAGTTCTTCAAGGGTATCGGCAAAGCAGTTGCAGGATATGTATCAAGATTCATAAAAGGCGACTGGGCGGTTAAAATTTCTTACTTAATTATGGGCTTTGGCAATATGGTTAAGGGACAGTTTATCAAGGGTTTACTGTTCTTAGGTTTACAGATTGCCTTCATAGCTTACTTTATTTTCTTTGGTTGGGGATACCTTCAGAAGTTCCCAACACTCGGTAATGTAGAACAGGGAATGCAGATTAACCCGGCAACAGGTGGTTATGAGCTTATGCCTGGTGATAACTCAATGCTTATCCTTCTCTACGGCGTACTTACAATAGTACTTACTGTTATTTTCTTTGCAGTTTATTTTGCAAGTACAAAATCTGCTTATGCGGTTGCACAGCAGGTTGCAGCAGGCGAGAAACCTGCAGATTTCATGAGCGAGCTTAAGGACCTTCTTGATAACAAGTTCCACGTTACATTGCTTGCTTTCCCAACACTCACTATCTCGGTATTCACAATCTTACCGTTGATATTCATGATTTTGATTGCTTTCACCAACTACAACAAGGCTCACCTTGCTCCTGGTAAGCTGTTCACTTGGGTAGGTTTTGAGACATTCGCTGAAATCTTCGAGATGACAGAGGGTGCTTCAAAGGGTGCAACATTCGTAGAACTTACAAAATGGACACTTATCTGGGCTGTATTCGCTACCGTATTAAACTACTTGTTCGGTATGATTTTAGCCCTTATGATAAATAAAAAAGGCATCAAGCTTAAGGCGTTATGGAGAACACTCTTCGTTGTTACTGTAGCTGTTCCACAGTTCGTAACACTTCTCCTTATGAACCAGATGCTTCAGGTTGACGGTGCTATCAACATTCTTTTGATGAATTTGGGACTTATAGACAAGGGAATTCTGTTTTTGAACTCCACGGCACTAGTCGCGCGAGTCACGGTTCTTGTCATCAACTGTTGGATTGGTATTCCTTACACAATCCTTATCACATCAGGTATTCTTATGAATATTCCTGCTGACCTTTATGAGAGTGCTACTATCGACGGTGCGGGTCCTGTGAGAAGTTTCTTCTCAATCACACTCCCATACATGTTGTTCGTAACAACTCCATATCTTATCACTAACTTCATCGGTAACGTTAATAACTTCAACGTTATCTACCTTCTTACAAACGGCGGTCCTACTACTGAGAACCTCTATCAAGCAGGTTACACCGACCTTCTTGTTACATGGCTGTTCAAGTTAACTATGAACTCTCAGGACTACAACTTAGCCGCTGCTGTAGGTATCCTTGTATTCATTGTTTGTGCAACACTTTCGCTTGTTACATTCAATCTTACAAAATCTGCTAAGAACGAGGAGGAATTCTCATGATTAAAAGTTATAAACTCAAGAGAGGCCTCGCTAACGCTTTTATTTACATCGTTCTCGCAGTTCTCGGTATTGTTTGGGTATCTCCACTTGCTTACCTTGTACTCCATTCATTCAGAGATGAAGGTCTCGCGGTTGTACCTTACTTACTTCCAAAGTCATACTCTTTCCAGAACTACATTGAGCTGTTCACTGACACAGCAACACTCAACTTCCCACGTTGGTTCTTAAACACCTTCGTTGTTGCTATTTTCAGCTGTATCATTTCAACGCTCGCTGTATTGATGGTAAGTTATAGCTTCAGTAGACTTAGATTCAAGGCTAGAAAGCCTTTAATCAACATTGGTATGATCTTAGGTATGTTCCCTGGCTTTATGACTATGATTGCTATCTATTATCTCTTAAAAGCTATGGGTCTTACACAGACACTCTTAGCACTCGTTATCTGCTACAGTGCAGGTGCAGGTCTAGGATACCAGATTTCTAAGGGCTTCTTCGATACAATTCCTAGAGCGCTCGACGAAGCTGCTACCATTGATGGTGCGACACGTAACCAGATTTTCTGGAAGATTATTCTCCCGATGTCAAAACCAATTGTAGTTTACACAGTTCTGACATCATTCATCGGTCCTTGGACTGACTTCATTCTTGCTAAGATTATCATGGGTGATAACCGCGATAACTATACAGTAGCTATCGGTCTTCAGACAATGGTATCGCTTGAGTTTAAGGCTACTTACTTCAAGCGTTTCTTAGCAGGTTCAGTTATCGTTGCTGTTCCTATCTCCATCCTGTTCCTGTTCATGCAGCGTTACTACGTTGAGGGCGTTACAGCTGGTGGCGTTAAGGGTTAATCCTGACTTAATACGATTAGAATTTAAAACATTGAGGCACTCTTTTTGGGTGCCTCTTTTATTTAATTGGGCGCGAGTGTTCGGGTTTTCACAATGCCCTCCCTTTGTGCAAGTGTTGTACTTCGCATGATAATCTGTCTACCTTCCTTACACAAGGGAACCATTTTTAGAAAAGGTTCTATCCATCTAGTAGGGTACGGCATTTATGATGTAACGATAATCTATTTGTGTTGTTGAAGTCGCCGACCTCTATAATTCCTGCGAATAGTAGCTTTTTTTACCCTAGCAATACAAAAAATATCAAAACCCACACTTTTTCCCACACCAATTCGCCATTAGTGTGGGTACAAATCAAAATACTTGCTGTACAATTAATGTGTAAAATTGTATCTATTAGGAGGAATTAACGTGAAACTTAAAAGAATAATCAGTTTGTTATTAGTTTTAATGTTGGTGTTTAGCATTGCTGTTGTTTCTGCAAATGCTCAAGATACCGAATTAACACAGACGAATGGATTTGTTGTTGAGATCACTTCTTATGAACAGTTGAAAGAACTTATATACAACTCACCTAACGGAGATTTATATGTTCTTAAGAACGACATCATTGTAGACGACAACGACAATGACAACGAGATTGTAGTCAGCGGATTTTCTAAATGCACGCTTGATTTGAACGGCTATACTTTCAGTCGAGCAACCCGCGGTATAGATAACTGCCTCATAAATGTGCAACATGAAGCAGAATTTACTATCATTGACTCATCAGCTGATAAAAGCGGTAAGATGGTTTTAAGTTCCGGTAACTATGCAGGCACAAGCTCTGTAATCATTGCTAACGGTAACGTAGATATTTATGGAGGTAATTATGAAATACAAACTCCGTATGAAGTAGGTGGCGGTGTTGTTTTCTTGGTAGAAAGCGGCTACCTCAACATTTTCGACGGCGTTTTTGATTCTCACGCAGCTTTTGGTGGAAATACAATTGAGTTGCGTCACAATGCTTATCTTTACGATACACCACACTGTAATATTTTTGGTGGAACTTTCTACGGTAAAATCTCAAACTTTGAAGTTTCTTCATATAGCGATTTTACATCATATGGATGTTTCTACCCAAGCGTTTACGTGTTTGACGGCGAGTTTTACATAGCAAATCCTGATGATGAGTATGCAGGCTTTGCATACTGTAATAACGGCTGGGGACAGGTTATTGTTGCAGGTGGAACAACCTTCTTCAAATGTTTGAATAGTAGTGACTTGCGTTTTCTTGACGGCGTAAGCAAAAATCTGATAGAGGTTGAATATGAGGGGAAAACCGGTTATTACTACGAGATAACACCACCTACAATGATTGGTAGTGACGATTTATTACTTACCGCGCGTCTGGGTTCTATGCTTTTGAAAAAAGAAGTGTCTTACTACAGCAAAAAAGGCACTGTTTATCAGGAAAACCAAGAGTATATTGATGGCATCCTAAACCACATTGATACTATTACAGTTCCTGCAACCGCAGAAGAATCTCCGCTTTTGTGGATTGAAAATACAGATAATGTGAAAACAGTCTCATGGTATATGAGCGATGAAGCTCACTTTGACGGCGAAAACACATCATGGTCAGAGCTTGGTGATTATAGAGGAAAAGTTCAGCCTTTCAGATTTGACTTCAGACCTGAAGAAGATACAACACTATACATTCGTTCGCTTATTACGATGGACAATGGTGAAAAAATAGAAGACGTAGTTGCTATTCATTATGAAAAGCTCAAGCTGAATCCTCCTATAACTTCTGTTAGTATATCAGATGTAGACGCACCTAACGTTGGCTCAACCCCTGATTTTTCTGTAGCTGATACTGATATGTATTACATAAACGGCATATACTGGACAGACATAACAAACTCATCACATGTTAACCTCAAAGAAACAGATGTTTTTGAAGCAGGTCATACATACGAGTTTGAGATTTGGCTTAGAACCAACGATGGATATAAATTCAAAACCGACTCAGACGATTGGATTGATATCACTGCTACTATAGGCGGCAAAGATGCAGAGGTTGTTGGTTCTGAGATAGCAGTAATACTTACTGTAACGTATACATTAGACGAAGAGCCTGAAATACTACTCGGTGATGTTGATGGTGACGGATATATTACTATTCTTGATGCTACTCTTATTCAGCGACATGTCGCAAAGAAGATAATCCTTACTGAAACACAGATGCTGATAGCTGATGTAGACGAAAATAGCATAGTAACGATTATAGATGCTACGATTATTCAGCGTTTCGTTGCGAAAAAAATAACTGAAATTTAGCTATAAATCCATTTAAGGAAGGTGGGTAAATTATGAAAAGAATATTTAAAGGATTTTTGTGCTTTGCACTTGTTTTGATGCTCATTGTTTCTACAACAATTTGTGCTTTTGCGGCTAATTCAAAAGATGTTATCGTTATTTATGATATTAACTTAACAGGTGTTGCTACTCCTTATGCGGGAGAGAAACCGAAGTACACTTGTATTCTCAACACAGACGCTTATTATTTTGACGATCAGCATGATGGCGATTATGATGTAGTGAACGGTCAGTGGTGGTATGACGAAACAACACAGAGTGTTGTACAGCCTACAGATACATTTATCGAAGGTCATATTTATACTGTCAACATTCTTTTGCGTTCATCAGACGGCTACGAGTTCAGAGTTGATGAGGATAATAAGTCAATTGTAAAAGCAAAGGTAAATGGTGAAACGGCAACTGTCGATAAAGATTTTGGAAAGTTTAGACAGTTTGTTGAGTACACTTTTGAGCCTTGCTACGAAAACCCGATAATAAACGAGGTTGAATTAGATGTCACCGAGCCAGTTCCGGGTGAGTACCCTGATTTTTATCCTGAGCTGTTGACACAGGGCGTTACAATAGGTTATATGAACTCTCCATATTATATCGAGGGCGTTGCCTGGTACGACTACACAACTCAGACATTTATGAATTTTAGCGATAAATTCGAAGAGGGTCACGTTTACGAGATAAACGTAGCGATTGAAACCTTAGGAGATATGTATTTTCCAACAGATGCAAATGGCAACGCTGCCGTTGTCGGATATGTAAACGGCAACAAAGCGACCACTGAAACAGCAGGTGAAACCGGTAGATACTACGCTAGAATCTGCTATGCTTTCGGTGACAATAGACAAGAGGTTACTCATGTTGATGTGACAGGTGTAACAGCTCCAAGCGTTGGTGCTTGTCCTGACTTTTCTGTTGCTGATACTGCAAGATACTATATAAATGCTGTTTACTGGACAGATGTTACAACCTCATCACACGTTAATCTCAAAGAAACAGATGTTTTCGAAGCTGGACACACATACGAGCTTGAAATCTGGCTTAGAGCAAACGACGGCTACAAGTTCAAAGTTGATTCAGATGATTGGATTGACATCACAGCTACAGTAGGTGGTAAGAACGCAGAAACTTCCGGTAATGAGATTGCGGCAATACTTACTGTTACTTATACATTAAACGCTCCACAGGTAGTATCATTTGTTGATATTGGTGAAGTGGTAGAGCCTGTTGCGGGAGCTACTCCTGTTATGTCAGCTTTTTGCTATACACAAGGCTGTAACGTAGACGAAGTTTCGTGGTATGACATAACAGACGCTACACCAAAGGCTGTTTCAGCTGACGCAAAATTTGTAGAGGGCAGAAAATACCGCGTAGTTGTAGGAGTAGTTGCAGAAGGAAACTGCACATTCTATATGGTAGACGGTTACAACGAAGCGACAGGCTCAATAAATGGTGAGCAGTCTAATGCTTTTGGTTCTCACGACGAAAAGTATGTTGAGTTTTACTACGATTTTGCTCCATGTGAGGCTAATAACGAACTAATGCTCGGAGATGTTGATGGTGATAATAAAATTACCATTTTTGATGCAACATTGATTCAGAAGCATGTCGCGCAGATGATTGTTTTAAGCGATGAACAGCAGAAAAAAGCTGATATTGACAAAGATGGTCATATTGAAATAACGGAAGCAACTTTGATTCAGCGTTTCGTTGCGCAGATTATTACAGAGTTTTAATGCTAAAAACAGGGTGGTTTTTCCACCCTGTTTTTTTCTTGACATTAGCCTGACAGATATGGAAAATACCTGCCTTTATTTTTGAAAAGTGTTGAAGTTTGTATAATTTATGGTATACTTTGAAGGAAGGCTAAAGCGGTTTTAATCTTTAGCGATCTAAAAGTAAAGGATTGATAAAATGAAAAAGCTTATTTCTTTATTGCTTGTAGTTATGATTGCGCTTTCTTGTGTATTATGCGGTTGTGGTAGCAATACTGACCCTGTTGAATCAAACGAAGTTTTAGTATCAAACGACAAGTACAGAACATTCTACCAGATCTGGATTGGATCTTTCTGCGATTCTGATGGTGACGAAACAGGTGACTTTGAGGGTATCATTTCAAAGCTTGATTACTTAAATGACGGTGATCCTAATACAGGCGATGATTTAGGCGTTGACGGTATCTGGCTTTCTCCGATGATGCCATCATACTCTTATCACAAGTACAACGTTGAAGATTATTTCGATATCGACCCTGAGTTCGGTACACTCGAGATTTTCGACAAATTTATGGCTGAATGTGATAAGCGCGGTATCGCTGTTATTATCGACCTTGTTGTAAATCACAGTGCTAATAACCACCCTTATTTCTTGAATGCTTGCGATGAGCTTAGAGAGGGCAAAGAGGACGGTTACGCTCAGTATTATAACTTCAGAGAAGGCTCCGACACCAACCACACTCGCAGAGTTACCGACACTTCTTATTTCTACGAGGGACAGTTCTCTTCGGAAATGCCTGACTGGAACCTTTCATATCAGGGTACAAGAGATTATTTCGAAGATGTTGTTAAGTTCTGGCTTGACAGAGGTGTTGACGGCTTCAGACTTGACGCTGTAAAGTACTTTTCTGATGACCACACAGATGGCATCGAGTTTATGACATGGTTCTACGATATGGCACAGTCATACAATCCTGATGTATATATGGTAGGCGAGGACTGGGATAGTGCAGGTGCTATTTATGAACAGTACAAGTCAGGTATTGACAGCTTTTTTAACTTCAAATTTGGTGACACAAGCGGTGAGTATGTTATCGTTGGCAGAAGTGGTAATACACAGTCTTTTGTAAAAGCTTTAAAGAAATATAACGATAATATTAAAAAGCGTAACGAATTAGCTATTAATGCTAACTTCCTTACAAACCACGATATGGTTCGAGTAAGTAACTCTCTCGAAGATTACGAACAGAAGTTCGCAGCTTCACTTTACTTACTCTCACCTGGTAACTCATTCACATATTATGGTGAAGAAATCGGTATTGAAGCTCCTAACACAACAAATGACGCGTCATATCGTACAGCTATGATTTGGGATAACGATAATCTTCCTAACATCTATGTAAACGGTGTTGCAGAGGTTGAGCCAAATGCTTTAGGCGGCGTTAAACAGCAGTTAGAACAAGAGGACAGCCTGCTCAATACATATCGCAGAATAATCAGACTTAAGAACCAAAACCCTGAAATTGCGCGTGGTGAGATTACTGAGATTTTAGACAGTAACGATCCATACGTAGGCGGTTATTATATCGAGTATGAAGGCGAAAAGCTCCTTGTTATTCACTACGGTGGCGATGAAACATTAGAACTTGAGGTTACTGATGAAATGCTCAAGAACGCAGAATTCAGAGGTGGTGTAGTTGCTTCTAACCCTGAAGAGTATGATGCTACTGCCGAAGACTGGAACGTGACTTTCAAAAAAGGCGTTCTTTCAATGCCACCAATGTCAACAGCTATTTTGAAAGCTAACTGATAATTATATATTTATGAGTTAAACCGACTAAGTTTTTAGTCGGTTTTTCTTTTTGCCTTTTTATAAGGAGAATATCTACAAAACAAAACATAAATATACACACAAACAGTGACAAAAGTGAGGAGAAACAGCACTTATAATTAAATCACTCTCAAAAAAAGGATGTTAGAAATGGCTTACAAAGAAATTGCTAAACAAAGACGTAATGTTGAAGAAACCGCTTTCACGGTTACACGGGAAGTGATTGTACATATAATGTATTTTGTGAGTGGGTTGCTTGTGTCGCGTGGAGCGGTGATGGGTGAGCTTTCACCGTTTGGTGCATCTTTTGCATCGGCAGTTCCGTTTTCATATATGCCTTCGGGACTGATGGGGGCGATAGTAGGATTTCTTATTAAAAATCCTGTTGACAGCTTCAGGTATATTGCTATTGTGATTTCCATTGGTGCGCTTCGATGGGTACTCAATGAGTTTAAAAAAGTATCACAGAGCAGGTTTTTTCCCTGTGTAGTAGCATTTATACCTGTCTTTATCACGGGAGTTGCACTTACTTTTTCCAGCTCAAGTGAGCTGTCACAAATAACTTTGTGCCTGATGGAAGCGATACTTTCATCTGCTGGAGCTTATTTTATGTCGCGTACTGTCACGCTTTTTGGCTGTAGCAGAAGCCTTTCGGCTTTGAATAATCAGGAGATCGCGTGTATTGCAATGTCTGGGTGTATACTGCTACTTGCATTTTCGTCGCTTACTGTAGGAGATATATCTATCGGTCGGATAATGGCTTTGCTTATTATTCTGATATCAGCGCAGTACTGCTCAATTTCCGGCGGTACAATAGCGGGAGTAGCCACAGGAATAGTATTTTCGCTGTCGAGTAACGACTTGATGTTTTTGTCAGCAGGTTACGCCTTTTCAGGGCTAATGGGTGGGCTTTTCTCGCCTGCAGGAAAACTTGCTGTAGCACTCAGTGTAATTATATGCAATCTGACAATGGCGTTTTCGAGTAGCGACGATGAGCTGATATTTGCGGTGTTTATTGAGTCAATTGTGGCATCTTTTGTATTTATGCTATTACCCAAATCTTTAGGAAACTATGTCAGCACAGTGTTTTCTAAAAGCGAGAGAAATCCTGATAGCGAAGCGGTTACTAGAGCGGTCACGACTAGGCTTTCCTTCGCTTCCAAAGCACTCGAAAATGTCAGTTCCTGTGTGAATAATGTTTCGCAAAAACTATCTCGACTTTATACTCCTAATGCAAGCTGGATATACGAAAACGCTTGTGAGCATACTTGTTCTAGATGTGGTATGAGGTACTATTGCTTTGAAAAACAAAAGGAAGCTAAAGAGAAAGATTTTCACAGCCTTACGAATACACTGAAGAAAAACGGATTTGTTAAAGAAAATGATATTGAAGAGAACTTTTCGATAAAATGTTGCCGTGTAGCAGAGCTTGTCGATAGCATAAACCAAAGCTATAAAGAGTACCTTTCGTGTGAAGCGGCACGACGCAGAATAACACAGGTGCGCTCGGTAGTGGCATCGCAGTTTGCGGGCCTTTCGGATATTTTACAAGATATGTCAGAAGAATTTAAAAGCTGTGAGCGTTTTGATACTGAGTGTTCTGTTAGGGTGGAGGAAGCGTTATTATCCTTAGGACTATCTGTTATTGATTGTAGTTGCAGGCTGAGTAAGGGGAGGGGCATGGTAGTCGAAATAACAATTATTCTAAATAATAAAGTGGATATCAGCAAGAGTGTTCTCACAAAAGAAGTGTCAATTTCCTGCGGACGGGCTTTTGAGTCGCCTATGATAAGTTACGAGGGAGACAGAGCAAAAATTACCTTGTGCGAAAGACCAAATTTTGATGTAGAAATCGGATCGGCTCAGCATATTTACGGCAACGGAGAGCTGTGTGGCGATTGTCTGAATTATTTTAACAATGGCATGGGCAGCACTGTGCTTATACTGTCTGACGGCATGGGTACTGGAGGGCGTGCTGCGGTTGATTCCAATATGGCTGTCAGTATTATGTCAAAGCTACTCAAAGCCGGGCTTTCCTATGATTGCTCTTTGCAGGTGGTTAATTCATCGCTGATGATAAAAAGCGAGGAGGAATCACTCTCAACACTTGATATAGTAGACTTCAATCTTTTTACAGGGAAAACAGAATTTCTGAAAGCAGGAGCGTGTGTAACGTACATAAAGAAAAATAGCCGCCTGTACAAAAAGGATATGTCCAGCCTGCCAATAGGAATATTGAACGAGGTGAAGTTTTCAAAAGAATCGATGAATTTGTCACAGGGCGATATAGTTGTTATGGTATCTGACGGAGTAATTACGGGTGATGAAAGGTGGCTTGAGAAGGAAATTTCTTCATGGTCTGATAAAAGTATGGAAGAGCTTGCTTTCAGCATTGTTGAAGAGGCAAAAAAACGCCGTAATGACGGCCATGACGACGACATTACAGCGTTGTGTGTGAGGGTATTAAGTTAGTTCATATTATTTTGGTTTAACAATATCCTGCATAAGTGAGTAAATACGCTCGGTTGAATTGACAAGAGCGCAGTTTTTGCAGTTTTCTTTCATTTGCTTCAAGGTGTCAGGATGTTTTAAAAGTTCCTCGATTTGCTTTGCACCCTTTTCACCTTTTTCGAGTACAATTGCAGCTTCTTTTTCGACTAGGAAATCAGCGTTTTGCGCTTCCTGTCCAGGAAAAGCCTTGAATACTGCCATCGGCAAAGCACAAGCAAGACTCTCACTTGTTGTAAGTCCGCCCGGCTTAGTGATAATCAGGTCGGAAACGTGCATATAATCTTCTACATTATCAACGAAGTAGAACAGCTTTGTTGGTTTTGTCTTGTCGGTAGAACGCTTGAAAGTGTTGATGAGCTTTGCGCTGAGTTCCTGACGTAGCTGTTCGCTGTGTTCTAAAACAAGCTTTGCGATGTTCGCGTCACCCAGTCCTGAGAAAAGCTGTGAGTAATCGTGAGTTTCAAATTCTTTGATGTCCTTGGTCAGAATTTTCTCGAAAGCATCATACAGTTTTTGGTTCTTGCCGGTGATGACGATAATTTGATAGTCAGTGTCAAGCTCTACGAGGTTTTCGTAAATCTTCAAGATGTCTGTAACACCGAAGCTGCCCGCCATAATCAGTACTGTAGGGATTTCGTGAGAAAAACCAAGTCTGTCTAAGGTTTCGCGGTTGCGTTTTTCGTCACTTTCATAAAAGCTGTTAAAAATCGGCATGCCAAGTGGATAAATATGATTTTCGTCTACTCCGTATTTTGACGCTAAATTCTCAGCGGTATCTTTGCTTGCTGTTACATAAGCGTCGATATGACCACCTATGTAAGCTCGGTGAGGCATATAGTCAGTAATAATGGAAACAACAGGCACAGTAATGTCGTAAGTTTCTTTTAAAATTGACATCATACTTGAGGCAAACGGGTGACAGGTTACCACAATGTCAGGTTGCTTTTCCTCGATGAGGGGAAGAAGCTTTTTCGCGAACTGAGTCATAACTGTATTTACAAGCTCCGAGATAGGAGATTCTTTGTCGGCTGTCTTGTAAAAAGTACCGTAAAGTTCGGGAGCGTTTTTAGCAAGAGTTTTATAGCCTAAAGTGACAGTTTTATCAAGTAGTGAAGAACAGTACTTGAGCGTATCGATTATTTCAACCTTAGAGTGATTGTCGCAATTGTTTATGTATGCTTTCAAGGCGTTGGAAGCACGGTTGTGGCCACCGCCTGTAGATGCAGAAAGAATCAGAATATTCATAGTCATTATCCCCAGTGATTTAGTATATAATTGATTATATTACAAATAATACCACACTTCAATATCCATTATGTTAAAATTATATATACAAAGTTTAAAAAGTGATGACAATTTTCGTCAATATTTATTTTTTATATTTCTCTAAAAGATTATTAGTGATTTTAGCGTAATGTATTATATATCTGTCAAAATATCAAATAATGTGGGAGGTTTACATAGATGGAAAATAAGAATAAAAAAGATTTCTCCAACACAATGGAAATAGATGCAATACTTGAAGAAGCAAGAAGAAACAGAGCTAACGCAAGCGTAAATAAATCAAATAATACTAAGGGCGTAGCTACAACTCCTGTAAGAAATTCAGCGCCTGCAAAAAACACAGCACCTGAGAGTGACGACTTCGTAATTATAGATGATGAACCGATAAAAAACAAAAAGTCTGGAAAAAAATCTAAGAAAACAGGCGTTATAGTAGCGGTTGTTATTTGCCTTGTATTATTACTTGGTGCAGCAGGCTTTTGTGTATATACGTTTATGGGCGACTTTGAGTATGCTAACAATATTTATGTTAACGGTATCGCCCTTGGAGGCCTTTCCCAAAAAGAGGCAGAAGAGCTTATGAAATCAGAAGAGACTAAGCTCTCTAATGAGATTGCAATTACTGTTAACGTTGCTGATAAGAGTACAAAGCTCACTAAAGACGATTTTAAATATACATTCAATACCGATGAGGTACTCAAAGAAGCTAAACAGTATAGCGAGGATAATCTCGTACACTCAGGCGAGCAGAATTATACAATCGCTTTAGAAGTTGAGGATTCTGATATGACTGCTGTCGTTGAGAAGGTAGCGACAGACCTCAATCAAGAGGCAAGTGACGCGGTTGTTACAGCTTTTGACAGCTCTAAAAAAGGCAACGACCGTTTTACTTTCCAGGACGAGAAGATAGGTATCGAAGTTAATAAAGAAGGTTTCGAGAATCAGCTCAAATCTTTCCTTGATTCCGGTCAGGTTAAAGGTAATATTGATGCTCAGTCAAAAAATGTTGAACCTAAATACACAAAGGAGTATCTCCTTTCAAATATTAAGAAGCTCTCAACATTCACTACCGTTTCTACAAACAACTCAAACGGTAATTCTAATATGAAGCTTTCACTCAGCGCTTGTAATAACTCTATTATTAACCCGGGTGAGACTTGGTCTTTCAACAACTGCACAGGTGACTCTAACCTGACTTCCAGAGGATACAAACCTGCAGGTGTTATCATTGACGGAAGAAGTGCAACCGGTGTTGGCGGTGGTATCTGCCAGTCAAGTACAACAATTTACAATGCAGCAGCTCTTTGTGGTATGGATATCGTTGAGCGTGCGTGCCATTACTTTAAGTCTGACTACGTTGATGTAGGCAGAGACGCTACAATTGACTACGGCAACATCGACTTAAAGCTTAAGAACAGCTTTGATTATCAGCTCTTTATGGAGTGCTATATGGAAGGCACAAAACTCTACTGTAATATGTACGGTCTTGAAAATCCTGAGTTTGACGAAATAAAAATCAGCTCATCTGTTACATCTTACTTTTCAAATGGTCTTCGAGCAGAGACAACCAGAACATATTACTTAGACGGTAAAAAAGTAAAGACTGAAAACTTACCAAACTCAACATACTACTCATCTTCAGGTGGTTCATCAGGTGGCTCATCAGGTGGCTCATCTTCAGGTGGTTCTTCATCAGGTTCTGAAACAGAAAAGCCAACCTCTAAGCCTACTGAGGGCGGAAGCTCATCAGGCGGAGATACTCCTACAACTCCTCCTGTAACACCGGACCCAGAGCCGACTCCGACTCCAGATCCAGAGCCTACTCCAACTCCTGACCCGGAGCCTGTTCCAACTCCTGATCCACAACCTGTACCTGAAGCAAACGTTTCAGCTGAATAACATTAAAACAGCACCCGAGGAATTCCTTGGGTGCTTATTTTATGAAGAAAGCCCGTCTGTTTTCACAGACGGGCTATTATTTTAGAATTCCTGATATTCAACAGAACCATCAGAGTATGTAATAACGTAGTATCCATGTCCTGAACCGTCACAGTCGTAAACAGGCTGTTTTGAAACAACTGTTTTACCGCCTGAGCTTGAGTTTGAACCTGAATCAGAACCTGAGCTTGGAGATGATGTTACTTTTGAGCCGTATGAAATGATTTTATCTACAGGCTCTTTAGTTACTTTTTCGGAGATAACTTCTTTTGAAGTTTCCTTGGAGTCAACATACTTAACTTTGTAAGTGACTTCCTTTGAACCCTCTACACCCTGCTGGATTACTTCGCTTGTACCCTCAGGCTGTGCATCATTGAATCTTTCTTTAGTGCTGAAGTCGATAGTTTCTGTACGAGTTTCCTCTTTATACTCAACACGCTTAACAACGATCTTCATACCATCTGTAATAGCGTCAGTAAGCTTAACCGAAAGTTCATCGTCCTCGTCGAGAGTGATTTTCTGAACATTTAAGAATTCTTCAACAGTTTTCGTAACAGTAGAAATCTCTTTGGTTTCGCCATCAGCAGTGAGAGTAACGTTCATCTTCTGTAAAACATTGATTTCCATACCGTCTGTGAGGTAAGCATTTTCATCAACATCAGTGAGTTCGTTCTCAGCAAGGGTTATGCCTGCTTTGACGAGCGCGTCTTTTACAGTACCGCCGACAAGCTCAACAGTCTTTGTTTCATCGCCTTTGATGATATTTACTTTAGCGTATCTCTTGATTGTGATTTCTTTAGTGTCTTCAGTGATTTTTTCGTCCTTAGCAGGAGTAACCTCGTCTTTCTCAGAAAGAGTGATTTTTGCTGCTTCTAAAACTTCAGCAACGGTCATTGAGGTTGTAGCTTCAACCACCTTAGCTTCTGCAACCCCTAAATCGTTGATGTTTACAGTTACAGGCTTACCGCAAGCTACAAGACTTAACATCAGTAAACACATAAGTAAAGTGGTTGCAACTTTTAAAATTTTATTAGTTTTTGTCATTGTTATACCTCACTTTATATCTGGGCTTCTTTCACTGTAACCATTGAAGTTCCGACCACAGTGAAATTTGAATCTGTCTTTGTGACAACGCTGATTTCAACCTCTGATGAATCGCCCACGCTGTAATTTTCAGCAGGAATATACGCTAAATAACCGTAGTCGCTGTTGTCAGTACAGGTGTGATACGCTTCATAAAGATGCTTTAAACCGCTTTTGTCAGTAAGCTGAACATATATATCACAGCCATCAGTCTGAACTTCTTTTGGTAGTTCACCGCTTACTTCTATTAAGCTCATATTAACCATTGAAATCTCTGCGTTAACATCTAAGGCGGTATCCATTTTATCAGTAATTGAATAGCTTGTCAATTGTGAAGAAGGAATTACCGCAGGCATTGTATTAAGCCAGTTAAGATTTCTTTCAACAAGCTCAATAACGACAGTGTCAGGTTTGTTTACGAGCATATCAAGGCTTAAGTTGAGCGGGAATGTTTTAGTAAAATACGCTTCTTTATATGAGCTTGCAAAAAACGGTAATATAGAGTTACCAAAAGAATCTCGATACATATAGAGATTTCCGCTTGCGTTTTCGCACTCAGTTTTGATAATCGGATCTTCAACCGACTTAACTTCGTTAGTGTATTCAAAATCGAAGCTGTCACTGTAGTCAAAGTTAGCTTCAGCTTTTTGAGTTTTAGGATAAATCATCTTACCTAAATCACCCATAAAGTCAGCAGTAGTTGCGTTATCAGCATCAAAATCAGGGTGGGGTTTATTTAGCTTCTTGAGGATAGTATCATAAGCGAGCATGGCACCCTTATCGTTCCAATGGGAGTCCTGTTTTAAGTAGAGAACTTCATCATTGTTTTTAAAGACAGGGTAAAGGTCACAGTAGTTGATACCGTATTCCTCCATAGATTTCTTAAGAATATCTATGTTCTTTTCATCTGATACCTTTACTTTGTAGTAGTAAGGCATATTCTCTTCGTATAGAGAGTTTTTGTTAGGAGCTACAGTAAACAAGAAATTTGCGCCCTGAGCTTGTACATAACTTTGAGTGATTTTTAAATTGTGACTGATATTGTCAATCGCACGATCACTCATAATGTTTCTGCCAAGGTAGTTATCAAGTGTTGAAGAATAGAAAAGGTAATCATCTTTTCCTACAACAACTGATTCGAGATTAGAAACCTTGAACACGTTTGATTGGATTTCAGCATCAACAGAAATGACGTAAGGTCGAAAAGCAAAATGCTTTTCAAAATAAGTTCCCATTTCTTCAAAAACATTTTCGTTGAATTTTCCGTCCTCGGTTGTAAACGAAGGAAATTCAACCTGCTGTTCATTTCCTACAGCCTCATCACTTTTAAAAAGAATCATACCCGCAGACGGGATAATACATATTAATAAACTTGCTACTATGAAAAGCAGCATTAATGATTTTTTCTTCATACTTTGCCGCCTTTCTTAGAATCTGAAGTAAATGAATGGGTTATATGCTGTGCCTGAAAGTCTTATGATGCACCATAAAAGCATCACGAAAGACAACACATAAAGGGCAATCTGAATGATTTTCCACTTTTTCGAAAGTGTAGCACCGTCAGCGTGTGAGTGAGCCTGAATTTTCTGTGTGAGCGGTTTAATCGGAGCGCAGCCGATGACAGCTGCAACAAGAATAAGAATAAACCATGGAGTAAGTTGAGAAATCGCAAGGCTTAAAGATTCGCTGTTTGAATTTACAGTGAACATACTCATTATGTATTGCAAACCGTATCCGATGGTGTCTGCTCTGAAAACGACGAAGCCTAAGGCTACAACAAGCATTGTGTAAATATGGGCGATTGCTTTCGGGAGTTTTTTCAAGAATGGAATGAACTCTTCAAGTAAGAGGAACATTCCGTGCCATAAGCCCCAGATAACAAATGTCCAGTTTGCGCCGTGCCACAAACCTGTCGCAAAAAATACGATGATTTTATTAATTGCTGTTCTCAGTTTTCCTTTTCTGTTTCCGCCAAGCGGAATGTAAAGATATTCTTTGAACCATGTTGAAAGTGAAATATGCCATCTTCTCCAGAAGTCCTGAATATTTTTAGAGCCGTAAGGATAGTTGAAGTTTTCTTTGAATTCAAATCCGAACATGTGACCAAGGCCAATTGCCATATCAGAATATCCGCAGAAGTCGTAGTAAATCTGGAATATGTAAGCTATAGCACCGAGCCACGCAGTTAAAATTGACAATGAGTCTGCGTTTGTCGCGAAAATAGAATCAGCTACCTGGCCCATAGTGTTAGCTATGAAAACCTTTTTGGAAAGACCGACGATAAAGCGTCTGAGTCCTAAGGCTATTTTATCTAAGTCCTGTTTGCGGTTATCAATCTGTTCGTTGATATCGTGGTACTTAACAATAGGACCTGCGATAAGCTGAGGGAAGAAAGAAACATAAAGCAAAATATTGAAAAAGTTTTTCTGAACATCTACTTTGCCGAGATATACGTCAATAACGTAAGACAAAGCCTGGAATGTAAAGAATGAAATACCGATAGGTAGAGCAATCTGCGGTACAGGTATCGAAAGATTGAAAATACTGTTTACTGTATCTAAAATAAAACCTGTATATTTGTATACACCTAAGATACCCAAGTTTACAACTACAGCAAAAACAAGAGCAAATTTACTTTTTTTCTTGGGATTTTTACAAACCCAAAGCGCGCACAGATAATTAAGCAGAGAGCTGAATATCATCAGGAAAACATAAATCGGTTCACCGTATGCGTAGAAAAAGAGACTCGCTATAATAAGCAGAACGTTGCGTACTTTCAGGTTTGGTATGACCGTGTAAAGAATAAATACAATCGGCAAAAATAAACATAAAAATGTTAGCGAACTAAAGACCATATGCGTTTACCTTTCTAAAAGGGGGTTATTTCCAAGTAGCCTGACCGTTTGAGATGGTGATTTCGAATTTTCCGTTTACACGTATCGGGATTCTTGCACCGTCAGTCATATAGTAGTAGTAAGGTATGCTTGGATAAGACATTTGGAAGTCAGGGTCACAAACCAACCATTTTCCGTTTACGTAAACTTCAGTCCAACCGTGAGGTGTCCATATTCCAAATCCCGGAGTAGTTCCAACTACTACTCTTGAGCGATAACCACACGCTTTTGCTATACAAGCAAAAGCAGAAGCGTATTTAAAGCAGTTACCCTTTTTGTTTTTGAACATATCGATAGCCTGTTTAGGAATGTCAGAAGCCTTTGTAGGGTGGTCATAAGTTCTTAAGTATGTGTAGTTTCTTGCGAGATAGTTAAAGCCTGTTTTCATTCGCTCTGCATAGGTTGAGCCTGTTGAGTGGTTCATAACAAACTCAGCTGCAAGACGCATTTCTTCGCTTTCGCAGCACACACCGTTTTCGTCGGCATAATAGTAGCCTTCGCTCTTTGTTCCGACAATTGTGTTTTTCAGTATTTTGCCGTTTTTGTCGTAGTAGTAGAGCTTAGAATCAATTCTTACATATCCCTGTGTAAGATGACCATCAGTAAAGTTGTATGTACTGTCGTTATATGTGATTTTACCGTCAGCAAGCTTACCGTTGTAGTAATATTTGTTGTTGTCAATGTATGAGCTTATGAGAGAACCGTCCTTATCCATACAGCGGAGTGTATAGGTGTAAGGAGTATTTTTAGGGGCGTTTTTATCAGTGTAGTAAGAAGCGGTGACGTTATCAAGACCAACCCATGTGCCTGAAAAAGCCTTTCTGTATACACGATACTGGTAAGCCAGTTCGTGATCGTCCCAGTTTAAAATCATATTGCCGTTATTGCTTGTAATTGAAGTAAACTCAATAGGAGCGATGAAGGAGTTAGTGATACCTTCTTTGTCGTATCCGGTGATGTAAGCACCCTTTGAATTGCAACCTCTAACGGTGTAAGTATATGTGTCTTTGTCCGAAAGGGGTTTGTGGGTGGAGTTGTCTGAGGTTGTGGTTGAGATAGTTTTCCAGCCTGAACCATCGCTGAGTTTATAAAAAAGCTTGTACTGAGAAACACCACTTACTTTGTTCCAGGTAATCTTAACGCCATCACGAGTGTTTTCTATCTTTTTTATTACTGGTGTTTCATAGTAAGTACCTGCCATACCCTTGGTATTGTAATAACTTTTTACAGTACGTCCGTCTTTTGAAATACATCTTACGGTGTATGTGTAGGAGTTAGAGGACTTTACAGTTGTGTCCGTAAAAGAAGTGTCAGTGGTGTTGCCTAGACCTTTCCATGATGAAGCGGTTTTTACATAAATTCTGTAGTTTTCAGCACCCGATACAGCGTTCCATTTGATTTGCAAACCACCATGAACGCTTGAAACGGATTTTATAACCGGAGCAGTAAGGAAAGTGTTGTTAAAGCCTGTTTTGTTGTATGAGCTGATATAAGAGCCGTTTGAATTGCAAGCTCGTACTGTATATGTGTAGTTTGAATTGTTGCTTAGTGGTGAGTGAGTGCAAGAGGTAGAACTGGTTGTAGTAATACCTTTCCAACCATTACCTGCTTTATAAAAAACTCTGTATTTTGAAGCACCATTTACCTTTGTCCAGTATATTTTAGAACCTGAAGCGGTGTTTTCAACTTTTGTTATTTCAGGAGTAGCAACAAATTTGCCGATTTTTCCTGCGTTGTGAAAACTAGTGAAATATTTACCATCTTCTGTCACACATCTGATGGTGTAAGAGTATGTGTAGCCTGAGTTTACTGAAGTGTCAGTGTATTTGTTATCTGTAGTATAACCGAGGGTTACCCAAGATGAGTTTACCCTTTTGTATACTTTATAGTTCTTTGCACCATCAACTTTGTTCCAAGTGATTTTGAGTCCGTTGGTTTCACTTGATACTGTTTTGATTACAGGATTATCGAGTAAAGAAAAAGTCCAGCCGTCCTCGTTGAAATAACTCATGTTGTTATTGAAGTTGTCGAGAGCAGCTAATGTGTAAGTGTAGTTCTGATTGCTTGAAAGTCCTGTGTGATTATAGGAAAGTGAGGTGGTTGTAGTGATAACTCTCCACAGTCCGTTAGTCGTTCTCAAATATAATCTATATGCACTGGCACCTTCGAATTCTTCCCAACTGATTTTGAGACCGCCGTTGATTGCAGAAGCGGAAGTTATTTGCGGATAAGAATTACCAGAAGGAGCTTCTGTAGGCTGATTTTTATTTTTAAAATCAGTTAAGATAACTTCATTGTATGTCGCACTTGTTTCTTCAATCTGCTCAATTTCAGTAGCGAAAGCTACGGTGCAGCTGGAAAAAACCAGAGCCAAAACGATTAGTATTGACAATAATTTTTGCATAGTTTATCCCCCAAAACAAATAAAAATACATAAAATAATTATATTAAAAACTACCCAATAGTTCAAGTATTTTGTCATAAAAAGACGGTTGTTTTAAATTTTCATAATTGTAACTTCTGGACATTCGTATTAATTGAAATTTTAGGCAGACACTATAATAGCAAAAAAGGAGTGGTTTTATGATAAAAAGACTTGGAGATTCCACACTTATGTTTTTAGAAAAACCGAGTATAGTTGGCTTTGCGTCTCTTGTTGGTAAAAAAGAAGCGCAAGGTCCTCTCAAAGATGATTTCGATAAAATAGTTTACGATATGCATCTTGGGCAGGATACCTGGGAAAAGGCGGAGAGTGCGTTGCAACGCGAAGCATTGAGTTTAGCATTACAGAAATCTCAGTGTTCATCAAAAGATGTGGACTATCTTTTCGCAGGGGATCTTCTCAACCAGTGTATAAGCAGTAGTTACGGTTTAAAGGACTTCGAAATCCCGTATTTAGGTCAGTATGGGGCTTGTTCAACTATGGTGCAAGGGCTGATAATGGCATCTGTAATGGTGGAAAGCAAAGCATCTCACAAAAGTGCTTGCGTTACATCATCACATTTTTGTTCAGCAGAACGACAATACCGTTTTCCACTTGACTATGGTGGTCAGAGACCACAGTCATCTCAGTGGACAGTAACAGGTGCGGGTTGTTGTATCTTAAGTGATGAAGACAAAAAGAATGCTCCAAAAGTTTTTCGTGCGACAGTAGGAAAGATAGTTGATCTAGGAGTTAATGACCAGAATAATATGGGTGCTGCTATGGCTCCTGCTGCAGCGGATACTCTTTTGCGATACTTCAAAGATACATCGACTATACCCTCTGACTACGATATGATATATACAGGAGATTTAGGAAAAATCGGTTCAAAGCTCATGTATGATATTTTAGATAAAGAGGGATTTGATATAAGTCATAACCACAAAGATTGCGGTGTGATGATTTTTAAAAGCGATGATATTGACGTGCATAGTGGAGGTTCGGGTTGCGGTTGCTGTGCCAGTGTGCTGTGTGGTCATATTCTCAAGAATGTCGAAAAACAGAAGCTGAAAAATATACTTGTTATGGCTACGGGTGCGCTTTTGAGTCCGACTTCTATTCAGCAAAACGAAACAATCCCGTCGATTGCTCATCTTGTTAATATCGTGGTATAAAGAAAAAGGCTTGGATTAACCAAGCCTTTTTGTAGTTTGTTATTCACAAAGAGCTTTAAGCTCGTCTATAGCAGCTTTAGCGTCTTCTGGTTTAAATACTGAAGTGCCAGCGACACAGATGTCAACACCGGCATTAGCTGCTACTTTTATGGTTTCTGTAGCAATACCGCCATCAACCTGAACAAGTAAATCAAGATTACGCTTTTTGGCCTCAGCCTTAATAGCCTCAACCTTATACATCATATCAGCCATAAAGCTTTGACCGCCGAATCCTGGTTCAACTGTCATAACAAGTACCATATAAAGCCTGTCGAGATAAGGAAAAACTGCCTCTGGAGCTGTACCCGGTTTGATAGCGAGTGCAGGTTTTACGTTTCTGCTCTCAATTTTCTTGAGAGTTTCGTCGATGTCTGAATCAGCTTCTGTGTGGAAAGAAATGATATCTGCTCCTGCGTCACAGAAGTCATAGATGTATTTCAGTGGCTCTGAAATCATCAGATGAACATCAAATGGTTTGTCGGTGTAATTTCGAAGCTTTTTGATAACAGGTGCGCCGAATGTAAGATTAGGAACAAAATGACCGTCCATAACATCTAGGTGCATCATATCAGCACCGGACTTGTCCATACGCTCGATTTCAGCACCGAATATTGAAAAATCACAGGATAAAAGTGATGGAGCAATTTGCATAGTGAATCTCCTTTAAAAATTGCATTGATATTAAGGTTTATTTACAAGCTGTGATATTACTGAAGCTATGCCCCAGAATAACATATATAACAGCATTTCGATAACGCCAAGAATTGAGACTGAGGCGTAAAGTACCATTGTAGCACACAAAAGCACACCCAGTATCAGTCCGAAAATCTGAACTATAAGACCGATAGTGAGGTTTTGCCTGAATGATACAGCGTTTGTTATAGCGTGTATGAGAGAAGAGAAGCTTCCGCGTGTTGAAAGATACGCTCTCTCGCTTTCGCCTTTTTTGGAGCAGACTTCATTACAGGTAGTAGCAAAGCCCGTGTTTAAAACTTTGATAGTACGAGGGAAAATCTCGTAATCTGTTGCGATTTTATCAGCAGTAATGTTGCAGTCAGTAGTGCTGACCACAAGACACAAACCATTTTTCTGAGCTCTGAAAAGCTCACGCTTTACGATTTCGTCAGGTGAGTAGGTTGTGACTACTAAAGCGATAAGCTGACCGGAGCTTGCGATATAGGTGATGTCTTTACCACCGTTTTTGTACTTTGTTTCATCGGCGGCATCTTCGATGTAAATGTGGAATCTGTCGAGAAGTTTTCTGTTACCAATCAAAATTCTCTCTCCGTTGACCCAGCCGACAAGTCCGAGCTTGTCCTCGTACATAACGCTTTCTACTTTTGGAAGATGAAGTGTTGTTTTCTTTACCATATCTGAAAAAGCGTAGTAAAGAGGGGATTTTGCTTCCTTCATAACAACAGCAGCACTAAGTAAGGCTTCTTCGGTACGAAATTCAGCGAAATATTTTATGTTGTTGATTTTGATGGAGCCTTTAGGATAAAGCTGAGTAGCATTTACCATAACTGCATCGCAATCAGAAAACTGTCGTATAGATGGGTATCCACTGAGCATAGCGCTGTGCTTTAGTGAGTCCTTACAGCATAGAAGCAGTGGGATATTTGCAGTGAGTAAAGCTGAAATTGGGATACTGATACAGCACATAACGGCGAGTGCAGATAAGGCGCCTAATAGTGATTTGAAAATTATACCATAGACTATAGCTACGAACACCGAGCTTACTAAGGTAATAGGAGAAAGCTTGCCTGAGAATTCTTCGCAAGGGTCCGGTGCGTATGAAATTTTCAGAAAATCACTCAAAAACTGAGTTTTATGTTGGTACGCGATGACCGAGTGTGATGCTGTTGTACCTGAGAGCATTTTACGGGCAGTTTCGTCATCGTTAAAAATTTTAGCACTGTAAGCCGGAGATTTTGCGGTGATGAATTTAAAGTTTGATTTAACTCGGTATACCATAATGAGTCTGCCTATGGCGCTGAACATAAAACCTAAGCAGAGTATTGTAGGATACAGATGATAGTCGGAATCAACGAAAGCTCCTGACATAAACAGAGATGCCACTTGTTGTATAAGGCACGCTATGTACGCAATTGAAAGTGCGGTGTCGCTGTTACCTTTGAAATTTTTAAGTGGTTTAAGACCGCTTAGTATAAAGGAGTTGCATATACCTCCTAAAGCTAATAGAATAGCAAGGTTTACTCCACAGTAAATAAGAGGTGTATATGGCACTCCCGAAAACATCGAAGTACCTGATGTGGCTTCTATAATTGTAAGCACAAGACTGACAATAAACAGAGCAGTCAAAATAGTTGCTTTTATTAAGAGGTTTTTGAGGTTGTGAGAAATCTCTTTGTTCGCGTAGTCTAAATCCTGACGACTCTGATATTCAACGGCTTTCTGCTTTTTTTCGATACTATTAGCGGTGTTGTCGTTTGTCTTTTTAGGAAAAACAATCCTGTATATTATTTTGATGAATTTTTTGACTTTTCTTAAAGGTCCTTTTTTCTTTTTTTGAGTCGGTACTTCAGGTAAATCACTAACTGTTTCTTTGTGTTGTTCTGCGTTTCTATTCGAAGCCATTTGGCTTAGTGTGAATAAAAGCGAAGGTTTTTGTTCGTTGTTTGTACTTTCTCTCTTTTTAGAAGTGACAACCGTACTGGATTTGAGATACTCGTCGTATTCACTTTCGACGATATCCGTAAACCTTCCGGCTTTTAGGTGTATGCAATTGATTTTGCTTTCATGCTGATATGTTGGAATTTTAGCAACAATCTTTTCATTGCCTACAAAAAACTTCGGCTTACCAAAAATCTGTTCGTATGCACTCGGAGTTTTCTGCTTCTGACGCTCATCGTGTCGTGTAGTGGAGTTCACCTGACGTTCGTATTTTTTATTGCTTGTTTAGCATCGATAGGTATATCAATTTCATTGATATCCTCAATCTCAAAATTTCGTTTTGTATTTAGCTGTGCGAGTTCGATGATGTCCTCAGCGATGACGGTTCCTTCTTCAAATTCGGAAGTAAGCTCGACGATTTGTTCATTTTCCTCGTTGTTAGCCAAAGCGATTTCAGCTTCACCGGAGGCGAGCTTTTCCTTGGCTTCTTCTCTTCTTTTAGCTGCTTCTTCAGCCTCGAGCGGAGTGAGTCGCTTGTATTTTATCTGCTTGTCCTTAGTGGAGTATATTTCCTCCATCTTATTCTTTTTAGGCTCTTGCTTTGGGGTTGATGCAGTAGATATGTCGGTAAATTCTTCTTGTTTTTTATCGTCTTTTATGTTTTTAGTGAAGTCCTTGCGCCATATTTTCATTTCATCAACTCCTCTCTATATTATTTCTTTAGTCATACGTTTATCTGCCTTGAGCGATTTTGTACATTAGTATTCCTGCAGCGACTGATGCGTTCAGTGAATTGATTTTTCCTTTTAGCGGAAGAGAAACTATGGTGTCGCATTTTTCCCTGACTAATCGTGAGATTCCTTTGCCTTCGTTTCCGATAACAAGTGCGCAGCCTCCGGAAAAATCGCATTTTGTGTAATCTGTGCCGTTCATATCGGCTCCATATACCCAAATACCCTGTTCCTTTAATTCATCGATAACTGTCGAGATGTTAGTAACTCTTGCGACAGGAACATATTCAACAGCACCTGCTGAGGCTTTGCCCACTGTGTATGAAAGACCTGCACTATGACGCTTTTTGATGATTACACCGTGAGCGCCTGAGCATTCTGCTGTACGGATTATAGCCCCCAGGTTATGAGGGTCTTCTATTTCATCTAAAATGACGATAAATGGAGCTTCGTTGCGCTCTTTAGCAAGAGAAAGGATATCTTCTACCGTTTGATATTCCTTGATAGCGCAAACGGCAACTATACCTTGATGTGTAGCACCACCCGTCATAAAGTCAAGCTTTTTCTGGTCAACCTCTTTAATGGTTATTCCTTTTTTCTTGGCTTTCGAAATAATGGCAACGATAGAACCCGCGTGGTTGTTTTTTGAAACTAAAATACTTTCAATCGGTCTGCCACTTGACAAAGCTTCAGAAACAGGATTTCTGCCTGCGATAATATCGTCTTTTTTCTCTCTGTTCTGGTCATTCATAATTTCAATACCCTCTATATAGTAGACTTATACCCCTAAATTATACCACATATAGAACAGTGATTTAGTTATAAATAAGAAATATACCCGCATTTTGTTAGCTTTTAGTGAGAAAAACAGCCCCTTTGTCGATATGTTCTTCGATGATTCCGTACATTCCGGTTTCAGGATCTCTGAATAGATCTATTTTTGGAGGAAACAGTGTGAAGCTGAAAAACATCAGATAGTATAACATCAACAACATTACGGCAACAGGAAAATAGTCACTTATCTTGTTGTCTGAAACAATAAGTCGATATGATATGTATTGAGTAAAAATAACGAATATAAATGAAGAAACCAAATCCAGCCACAGAATAGGTTCACTGGTGAATATATTGTAGCCGTAGAAGAATACAATTATCGAAAGCGAAAGAATATAAAGAGAAAAAACTTTTGCAGTCACAAACTTTTGAAACGGTGGTTTAAGCCATAAAAGTTCGATTAATGCCCATAGTGTGAATCCGACCGCAAATATTTTTACGTGTTCCCAAACACTTTCGTTAACTGCTGAAAACAGGATACTAAGCACAGAGCCGTTTGTTAAATCGTAAGTGAAGTGTAAAACCGAAGCTACAAGGTAAATCACAGGTATACCAATGATTTCAAGCAGCCGAAACTTTTTTGTATTCATAAAAAACCCCCTCATACATAATAAATATATGAAACGGGGGTAAAAAACATACTATACCAGAGTATAAATTATAACTGTGGTGAGTGCGCCGATTGCACACATCAGACTGTAACTTAAAAGTCGACTGAAAAATACATTTTTGGGTTTGATTGTAGAAACCGTGTCCATTTTTGCAAGGAGTTTCTTTGCTTCTTTTTCAAGGATTTCTCTGGATATTGATGCGTATTCGGGTTTTAGCACGAGTAACGCACGCTCGTAGTATCGGTTGTTTGTGTCTGTAACTTCAATTATCTGATGACTTATTCCTTTTATCATATTGCACCGTCCTTTTTTACTAAAAGTATGGTGGACTAAGATGATGTTTCTTATTCAGGGAAGGTTAATTTTCCTTAAAATCAACATTTTAATGTTGAAAAAATATTTGTTAAAAGAAATTTACTCTCTGTATTATTCGCAAAAACAATAATTCATTGTGGAAAACTATGTGGAAAACAAGGAAAACTTTTTAAAAATGCATTGGAAACAACTAGATATATGTGTTTTAAAAGTTTTCAATAAATTCTTTTAAATAAAAACACATAAGTTCTTTTTAGGAAAATAAGTGAAAAAATTCTACAAAATGTAATATTTTGTAAGTCAACAACTTTTTCGAAAAATAATAAAAAAAGAAGACTTTTGCGAAAAAGCCTTCTTTTGAGCTGAATTTGTTAAGATAATAAGAAGAAATGCGAGAGTTGGTTTTCAAATATAATAGTGCATAAACTACCGCTTAGAATTCCAAGAGCCGCGCCGCAGACAACGTCGCTTAAATAGTGAACTCTTAAGTACATTCTAGAAAAGCCGATAATGATTGCGACTAAAAGTACCGGAAGCCAGATAAATACAGGTCCTCTTAACAGCATAACGGTGAAAGCGGTGAATGAAGAAGCTGTGTGGCCTGAGGGGAAAGAATAGTCTTTCGGACGTTTGATGATAAGTTCTTCATCTTCAAGTTTTGAACTTGGTCGCATACGTCCGATTATGTGTTTTATAATAATTTCGCCCAAAACGAAAGTAACACCTAATGCCAATGTCAGGTAAACACCGGTTTCCCTGTTCTTTTTAGTAAGCAGGAAAGGAAAGCACAGGGTAATCCACCAGATGAAGGCACCGTTACCTAGCTTTGTGAAAAGTACCATAATTCTATTGAGAAAAGGGGTATGAATGCGGGCTATTTTTTCGACAATAAGGTTGTCCAGTTTTTGGATTTTTTTGAGCATAGCCTACTCCTTTCGCGTGTATATATGTATTTTACCACAAAAGTCGAGGTTTGTGTAGTACCTTTTTATATGTAAACTGAAAAACTTTGAAAAAATTTTTGACAAAATATTGACAAACCTTTTTATAAGTGTTACACTTGACAAAAATCGAAAAAGCTATGACGAAGACGGCTGTATTTATTTGTTTTCAGAGAGTCGGTGGCAGGTGAAAACCGACAACGAGTATTTATAAAGCCCATCACTTCTGAGCTGAAGGTCCGAACGCTTGGTTTAGTAGGCGCCTTCCGTGATTGCTGCGTAAAGGCATAGGGGTTGTTGGACTCCGAGAGTGGCAGATTTGTTTCTGCAATTTGAGTGGTACCGCGAGTGTATTTTACACCCGTCTCAAAGGTTTTCTTTGAGGCGGGCTTTTTTGATTTTTGAATCATTTTTCTAGGAGGAGTTATTATGGCTCAAGTTGAAACTCAGAAGCTACTGGAGGTAGCGGTCAGAATTAAGGAAATGCGTGAAATCTTCGGATTTTCTGTCGAGGATATGGCAAAAAGAACCGAAGTATCGGTTGAGCAGTACATTGATTTTGAAAGCGGAAAACAGGATTTTCCTTTCACTTTCATTCACAAATGCGCGCTCGCTTTCAACATTGGTATTTCTGATTTGCTCGAGGGTAAGAGCGCTCTGCTTTCTTCCTACACAGTAACTCGAAAAGGTCACGGTCAGCAGACTGCAAAGGAAGAGGGCATTTCTATCCAGAACCTCGCTCCGTGGTTTAGAAAGAAGATTTCAGAACCTTATTTTGTAACATATCAGTATTCTCAGGAATTACAGAACAAGCCAATCCATTTAACTAAGCACTCAGGTCAGGAATTCGACTATGTTATAAAAGGAAAGCTTAAAATTCAGGTAGGCGATAATGTTGAATACCTGAGTGAGGGTGACAGCATTTATTATAATTCTTCAACCCCTCACGGTATGATCGCTGTTGATGGCGATGAATGTCAGTTCGTAGCGGTTGTATTACCGGGCGAAAATGAGTCAGAGGATATTATAAGAGATACTTTGATGGCTCATAATGAGTTTGTTGATACAAAGCTTTTATGTGAAGAATTTATCAAGACTACTGTTGACGAAAATGGTTGCTTAAAGAAAATAGATTTCGAAAATGAGGATAAATACAACTTCGCTTTTGATACTGTTGACGCTATCGCTAAGAAAGACCCTGAAAAGCTTGCGATGATTCACGTTGACAGAGATAAGAATGAGCGTAGATTTACATTCAACGATATGAAGCGTAAGTCAGCTCAGGCAGCTAACTACTTTAAGTCACTCGGTATCAAAAAGGGTGATAGAGTAATGCTTGTGTTAAAGCGTCATTACCAGTTCTGGTTTGCAATCTTAGGTTTGCACAAATTAGGAGCTATCGCTATCCCTGCTACAAACCAGCTTCAGGCTCACGACTTTGATTATAGATTTAACGCAGCTGGAGTCAGCGCTATTATTTGTACAGCTGACGGTGATGTGTCACATCAGGTAGATATCGCTCAGGAAAAATCTCCTACACTTAAAACTAAGGTATTAGTTGGCGGCGTTCGTGATGGATGGCACAACTTTGACGAGGAGTTCGACCTCTTCTCAGCTCACTTCTACAGAAATGAAGATTCTCCTTGCGGTGATGACCCGATGCTTATGTTCTTTACATCAGGTACTACAGGTTATCCTAAAATTGCTCTTCATTCATATAAATATGCACTCGGTCATTTCATCACAGCTAAATATTGGCATGGTGTTATGACTGATGGCTTGCATTTCACAATCTCTGATACAGGCTGGGGTAAAGCGCTTTGGGGTAAGCTTTACGGTCAGTGGCTTTCTGAAGGCGCAGTGTTTACTTATGATTTTGATCGTTTTGACGCTTCGGATATCCTTCCGATGTTCAAGAAGTACGGCATCACTACTTTCTGCGCCCCACCAACGATGCTTAGAATGATGATTAAGCAGGATTTATCTAAATATGATTTCTCATCAGTTAAACGTGCTACAACTGCAGGTGAAGCGCTTAACCCAGAGGTGTATAAACAGTTTAAAAATGCTACAGGTCTTAAGCTCAAGGAAGGCTTCGGTCAGACAGAAACTACACTTTCAATCGCTAACCTTGTAGGCGAAAGCTCTAAGCTTGGTTCTATGGGTAAGCCTGTACCACTTTATGATATCCATATCTTAGATGCTGACGGAAACGATGTTCCTAATGGTGAGACAGGCGAAATCTGCATCAAGACTTCAGATAAGGTTCCTTGCGGTTTATTCCTCGGTTACTATAGAGACGAGGAGAAAACAAAGGAAGTTTACCACGATGGTTACTATCACACAGGCGATACCGCTTGGCGTGATGAGGACGGCTTCTTATGGTATGTAGGTCGAGTTGACGATGTTATCAAGTCTTCGGGCTATCGTATCGGACCTTTCGAAATCGAGTCTGTTATTATGGAGCTTCCTTATGTACTCGAGTGCGGTGTATCTGCTGAGCCTGACGAAGTAAGAGGTCAGGTTGTAAAAGCTTCTATTGTACTCACAAAGGGAACTGTGGCGTCTGATGACCTCAAAAAGGAAATCCAGACCTATGTTAAGAGCCGTACAGCTCCGTACAAATACCCTCGTATTGTAGTGTTCAGAGATGAACTCCCTAAAACAATCAGTGGTAAGATTCAGAGAAATAAGCTTTAATATTGAAAAATACAGATAAATATTGACATTTCCTGAAAGTTATGGTACACTGATACCGTATTTTTGAAAGGCTATGACGAAGAGTGCATAAAGGTATGACCTAAAGAGAGGTAGCGGTTGGTGAAAGCTATCGGAATACAGCTTTTATGTTTGTAGCTTCTGAGCCGAGAGGAAGAAAGCGAAAGTGAGTAGAACCTCTCCGTGATTGCTGCGTAAAGGCATAGGGATTGAAGATCCTGAGAGTGGCGATTGTATCGCAATTTGAGTGGTACCGCGGGTGATTTTTATGCGCTCGTCTCAAAGATAACTTTGGGACGGGTGCTTTTTTCGTCCTAATGAAAAGGAGAATGTATCATGCAACAAATGACAGGTCTTGATTATAAAATTCAAGAAATGGCGGGAAGAATTAAAGAGCTTAGGGAGATTCAAAATCTCACAGTTGAGCAGATGGCTAAGAAAACCGACGTTACAGTTGAGGAGTATCTTAGCTGTGAAGCGGGTAAAAGCGACTTAAACTTTGCTTTTATCTATCGCTGTGCGATGGCTCTTTCCGTCAATGTTACCGATATTATCGAGGGTCACTCACCAAAGCTTAAGAGTTACTCGGTAACACGAGCAGGTCTTGGTCAGAAAGTAGCTCAAGCTCACGGTATGACCTACTATAACCTCGCTTATGCTTTCCAAAATCGTATCGCTGAGCCGCTTTATGTTCGCTCAGTTTACGATGAGAATGCCCAGAATCAGGACATCGAGCTTACTACCCACGAGGGTCAGGAGCTTGACATTGTTGTTGAGGGTAACTTGATGGTTCAGGTAGGCGAGCATAAGGAAATCTTAGGACCTGGTGACTCAATTTACTTTGACTCTGACAAGCCTCACGGCATGATTGCTGTTAACGGTAAGGACTGTGTATTCTACGCTATCGTGCTTAATCCTACAGGCGAGCCTATTCCTGAGCTTAGTTCGGGTAAACTCGTTGAGATTAAGAAAACAGAGCGTAAGCACGAAGCTGACCGTATTTATAAAAACTACGTTGATATTGAAGAAAACGAAAATGGTACACCGACTTCTATTAAGTTTAAGAATACCGAAAAGTTCAACTTTGCTTTCGATTTAGTAGACGCGCTTGCTGATAAGAAACCTGACAAGCTCGCTATGTTACATATTTCTAAAGACCACACAGAACGCAGATTTACTTTCAAGGATATGAAAAAAGCCTCTGCTCAGTGTGCTAACTACTTCAAGAGTTTAGGTATCAAAAAGGGCGACAGAGTAATGCTTATCTTAAAGCGTCACTACCAGTTCTGGTTCGCTATGATTGGTCTTAACAAACTCGGTGCTATCGCTATCCCTGCTCCAAATCAGCTTCAGGCTCACGACCTTGAGTACAGACTTAAGAGTGCAGGAATCAACACCGTTATCTGTACTGCTGACGATGGTGTCGCAGAGCAGGTTGATATCGCGTCTAAAGATTACGACGGACTTAAGAATAAGCTCATCGTTAACGGTAGCAAAGACGGCTGGCGTAGTTTTGATGAAGAATATACATTATATTCAACTCATTATAATAGAACCGAAGATTCACCATGCGGTGATGATTTGATGCTTATGTACTTTACATCAGGTACATCGGGCTATCCAAAAATTGCCGCACATAATTACAAATATCCTCTCGGTCATTTCCATACAGCTAAGTATTGGCACAACGTTGACCCTGAGGGACTTCACTACACTATTTCCGACACCGGTTGGGCAAAGGCAATGTGGGGTAAGCTCTACGGCCAGTGGCTGTGCGAGGCTGCAACCTTTGTTTACGATTTCGACCGCTTTGACGCTGCCGATATTCTTCCGATGTTCGCTAAATACAAAATTACTACTTTCTGCGCTCCACCAACAATGCTTCGAATGATGGTAAAACAGGATATTTCTAAATATGATTTCTCATCTGTACAGCATATGACAACAGCAGGTGAGGCGCTTAACCCTGAGGTTTATCGTCAGTTTGAAAAGGCAACCGGCTTACAGATAATTGAGGGCTTCGGTCAGACCGAAAGTACGATGATTGTTGGTAATATGACTGGCGCTAAGCACAAAATCGGCTCTATGGGTAAGCCTGCTCCTATCTACGACGTAATGCTCGTTGATGCTGACGGAAATGAAGTGCCTGACGGTGAGCCTGGTGAAATCGTTGTTAACCTTAAAAATGGTCACCCTTGCGGTCTGTTTGTTGGTTACTACGGAGACGAAGAAAAGACAAAAGAAGTTATGCACGATGGAATTTATCACACAGGTGACGTTGCTTGGCGTGATGAGGACGGCTTCTTCTTCTACGAAGGTCGAGTTGACGATGTTATTAAGTCTTCGGGCTATCGTATCGGACCATTTGAAATCGAGTCTGTTATTATGGAACTTCCATACGTTTTAGAGTGCGGTGTTTCCGCTGCTCCTGACGAAGTAAGAGGTCAGATTGTTAAGGCTTCTATCGTACTCACTAAGGGTACAGTAGAAAGTGATGACCTCAAAAAGGAAATCCAGAACTACGTAAAGTCCCGTACAGCTCCGTACAAATATCCACGACTTGTTGTGTTCAGAAATGAACTTCCAAAAACTGTAAGTGGAAAAATTCAGAGAAATAAGTTATAATTACTAGTTATGAAAGAATTTAAGAGAATTACTTTGCTTTGTGGTCACTACGGTTCGGGCAAGACTAATGTTGCTGTTAATATGGCTCTCGAGCTAAAAAAACAGCGCGACAGAGTGGCTATCGCTGACCTCGATATAGTTAACCCTTATTTTCGCTCGAAAGATAGTAGCGATGAATTCGAGGATAACGGTATCCGCCTTATCTGCTCAGAATTTGCCAATTCGAACGTAGATATTCCCGCATTGCCACAGGATATGTATGCTATAACCGATGACAAGGATTTATCAGTCATTATCGACGTTGGAGGAGATGACAGAGGTGCTTTGGCACTCGGCCGTTTAGCTCCACAGATTAAAGAAGAAAATGACTATGAAATGCTTATGGTCATCAACTGCTACCGTCCGCTTACTCGTGACGCTTTATCAACTATCGAGGTTATGAGAGAAATTGAGTGCGCAGGACATATAAAATTCACAGGTATTATAAATAACTCTAATTTAGGCGAGATAACCACCCCTGAGGATGTACTTTCTTCTGTTTCTTACGCAAACGAAGTGGCGAAGATGTCTGATTTACCGCTTGTTTATACTACTGTGAGCGAGAATATATATAATGACTTATGCGACAAGATTGAAGATCTCTTGCCACTGAGTCTTCAGGCTAGACCTGTATAAGGAAAGGAAGAGGTTTTATGGCAAAACTAACATTCAAAACTGACAACTGCAAGGGTTGCGGACTGTGCGTACAGGCTTGTCCAAAGAACTTGCTTATCCTTGCAAAAGATGAGATTAACAAAAAGGGCCATCATCCTGCAGTTATTACTGATGAAAGTAGCTGTATCGGTTGCGCTTTCTGTGCAACAATGTGTCCTGACTGCGTAATTAAGGTAGAGAGGTGAGAAAAATATGGCAGATAAAGTTTTGATGAAAGGTAACGAAGCTATCGCTGAAGCTGCTATTTTAGCAGGTTGTAAGCACTACTTCGGTTATCCAATTACTCCACAGACAGAAATCGCTGCTTATATGGCTAAGAAAATGCCAAAAATCGGTGGTTGTTTCTTACAGGCTGAAAGTGAAATCGCCGCTATCAATATGGTATACGGTGTAGCATCAACCGGTAAGCGTGTTATGACATCTTCATCTTCACCTGGTATTTCACTTAAGGGCGAGGGCCTTTCTTATATGGCAGGTTCCGACCTTCCTTGCTTAGTTGTTAACGTACAGCGTGGCGGTCCTGGTCTTGGCGGTATCCAGCCTAGCCAGTCTGACTACTTTCAGGCTACAAAGGGTGGCGCTCACGGCGACTTTAGAATGATCGTTTTAGCTCCTGCATCAGTTCAGGAAATGGCTGAGCTTACAGTAAAAGGCTTTGAGCTTGCTGACAAATACAGAATGACTTCTATGATTTTAGCTGATGGTACTATGGGCCAGATGATGGAGCCTGTAGAGCTTAACTTTGATGTTAAAGAGAGACCGGCTACTCCTTGGGCTACAACAGGTACAAAGCTCGAGCGTGAGCATAACATCGTAAACTCACTTTCACTCGTTGCTGAAGAACTCGAACAGCTCAACTTTGCTCGTTTTGAGCGTTACAAGGCTGTTGAAGAGAACGAAGCAATGTATGAAGAATATATGACTGAAGATGCTGACATCATCGTAGCTGCCTTCGGTATTGCTTCCCGTGTTTCTAAGAACGCAATTGTTGAAGCAAGAAAGCAGGGCATCAAGGTAGGTCTTATCCGTCCTATCACACTTTGGCCATTCCCTAAGGCTCCATTTGAGAAGATTGCTGATACAGCAAAAGCTGTTATTTCAGTTGAGCTTTCAATGGGTCAGATGATAGAAGATGTTAAACTTGCTACAGGCTGTAAGGTTCCGGTAACACTTTGCAACCGCGTAGGCGGTATGATTCCTTCCCCTGAGCAGGTATTAGAAGCTATTGTAAAAGCAAACGGAGGTGCAAACTAATGGCAGTAGTATTTGATAAACCACATGCTTTAGCAGACGTGCCTATGCACTATTGCCCAGGTTGTTTACACGGTGTTGTACACCGTCTTGTTGCTGAGGTTATTGATGAACTCGGTATTGAGGGCAGAACTATCGGTATTGCACCGGTTGGTTGTTCAGTAATGGCATATAACTATTTTAACTGTGATATGATTGAGGCAGCTCACGGTAGAGCTCCAGCTGTAGCTACAGGTGTTAAGCGTTCAGACCCTGAAAATAACATCGTATTTACATATCAGGGTGATGGTGACCTTGCTTCTATCGGTATGGCTGAAACAGTACACTCTGCAGCAAGAAACGAAAATATCACAATCATCTTTATCAATAACGCTATTTATGGTATGACAGGCGGTCAGATGGCTCCTACATCACTTCCTGGTCAGGTAACACAGACTTCTCCTTACGGAAGAGATGTTAACCACTGCGGTTATCCTATCCGTGTTTGTGAGATGCTAAGTCAGCTTGAAGGTCCTGAGTACCTTGAGCGTGTTACTGTAAACAACGTTAAGAATATCAAAAACGCTAAAAAAGCTATCAAAAAGGCGTTCCAGAACCAGATCGACGGAAAAGGCTTCTCACTTGTTGAGGTTGTATCAAGCTGTCCTACAAACTGGGGTATGACTCCAATCGATGCTTTGAAATGGATTGATGATAATATGCTCCCATATTATCCACTTGGCGTATATAAGGATAGATCTGCAGAAAAGGAGGAAGCATAATGGCTACTACACAGTTTTTATTCTCTGGTTTTGGCGGTCAGGGTATCCTTTTTGCAGGTAAATTTATCGCATACAAAGGTTTGACAGAAGATAAGCAGGTAAGTTGGCTTCCATCTTACGGTCCTGAAATGCGTGGCGGTACAGCTTCTTGTTCGGTTATCATTTCTGATGAGCCTGTAGGTTCACCTATCGTATCTGCTCCTGACGTGTTAGTTGCGCTTAACCTTCCTTCTCTTGATAAGTTCGAGAGTGCTGTTAAGCCGGGCGGTTTCATCTTCGCTGACTCTACACTTATCGAGCGTAAAGTAGAGCGTGATGACGTAAACGTTTTCTATATCCCTGCTACTCAGCTAGCTTCTGATAACGGTATTCCTACTCTCGCTAATATGATCGTTATGGGTAAGATGCTCAAAGAGCTTGGTGATTTCACAGCAGAAGGCATCGAAAACGGTTTAGCTAAAGTTATCTCAGCTAAGCGTGCAGACATGAAAGAATTAAATGTTAAGGCTTTAGAGCTTGGCGCTAACTACTAATAAAAGATAAACACAAATTTTTTAAGAAGGTGTTTTAATTGAATATCACAATTACAAAAACTACTGCTCCTAAGGCTAAGCCTGACGAGAGCGCTTTAGGTTTCGGTAAGATTTTTACTGACCATATGTTTATGATGGATTACAACAAGGAGACAGGTTGGACTAATGCCAGAATCGTTCCTTTTGAGAACCTTTCTATCCACCCTGCTTCTACTGTACTCCACTACGGCTCCGAGATTTTCGAGGGATTAAAGGCATACAGACGTGCTGACGGTAAAGTTCAGCTTTTCAGACCAATCGAGAATATCCGCAGAATGAATCGTTCTGCTGAGCGTCTTTGTCTTCCAGAAATCCCTGAAGAAGATGCACTCGAAGTGCTTTTAAAGTTCGTTGAGGTTGAGCAGGATTGGACTCCATACTCTGAGGGTACTTCTCTTTATCTTAGACCTTTCCTTTTTGGTAACGATGAGAGTTTGGGTGTTCACGCTGTATCTAACGCCACATTCATCATCATCGCTTCTCCTGTTGGTTCTTACTACGCAGAAGGAATTAATCCTGTTAAGATTATGATTGAAGACGAAGACGTCAGAGCAGTACGTGGCGGTACAGGTTACGCTAAGTGTGGCGGTAACTACGCTGCATCTAACCGTGCAGGCGAGCGTGCAGCACAGCAGGGCTACTCACAGGTACTATGGCTTGATGGTGTTGAGAGAAAGTATATTGAAGAAGTTGGCGCTATGAACGTAATGTTCAAAATCGACGGCGAAATCGTTACTCCAATGCTCTCAGGTTCAATCTTACCTGGTATCACTCGTATGAGCTGTTTAGAGGTTTTACGCAAAGAGGGTTACAAAGTTTCTGAGAGATTACTTTCAATCGATGAACTCGAAGAAGCTATGGAAAATGGCAAGCTCGAGGAAGCATGGGGCTGTGGTACAGCAGCTGTTATTTCTCCAATCGGCGAGCTTTGCTACAAGGGCAAGAAGTACGCTGTAAACAATGGCGAAATTGGTGAAACAACACAGCATCTTTATGATACACTCACTGGAATCCAGTGGGGCAAAATCGAAGATTCTTACGGCTGGATTGTAGAACTTTAATCGTCGCAAAAAAATAGAACTAAGGCTCTCGTTTGAGAGCCTTTTTTATTTTTATTCAAAGTGAACCAAATTCTAGTGTGATTTGTATATATAGTGAAAGCTTTCGAAAAGGAGGAGAAACGATTGAAGTCACGGTTTGACGATTACATACAGCTATATAATGCCGACCTGACGAGGTTATGTATATCGCTGTGTGGCGATAAAAGTGAAGCAGAAGATTTGTTACAGGATACGTGGCTGAAAGCACTCAAGAATTACAAAAAGTATGATGTTACTAAACCTTTCGACAAATGGTTGTTTTCTATATGTGTGAACACCTATAAAAACAATATAAATTCTGCATTTTTTAGTAAGCGAAAGTGTTTTCAGAATGAAGAAGAAGAGAGGTTGTTTTTTAGTTCTATTGAAGATATAACTCCAGACAATCGAGAAGATTATCTGGAACTTCATAAAGCAATTCGCTCTCTTAGCAAAAAGCACAGAACTGTTATAGTGTTGTATTATTTTAAAGACTACAGTATCAAGGATATATCACAGATTCTGAATATCTCCGCAGGAACAGTCAAATCACGATTATCAACCGCAAGGTCACATATTAAAAGGAGGTTTACCAATGAATAAAAAGATTAATGAAAATCAGCTTGATACGATGCTTACAAATTACTGCACAAGAAAAAGGCAAATAGCTTTTGATGTGAGTTTTGAACAGGAGAAAGAAGGTAAGAGACACATAGGCTTTTTCTCTGTAGTAGCTTCGGTTTTAGTTGTAGCTGTTGTATTTGGCTTTGTATTATTTCAGCCTGTAAATACAGAAAACAGTCCAGGCAAACTACCAAATGGTTTTTCTATATCCGTTTCAGCTGCTCAGCGAGAACCTGTTATGCTTGAAAATGTTGAGGTTGAGCTGTGTTCAAAGGAAGAAAAGGGGATCTTCGCTGATATCGTATTCGAAGATGGTATGATTTCTTTGGAGCCAATATGCTTCAATATGAATGGAGAAAATATAGAAACATTCGACTATAAATGTGAAAATGGTTTGCTTTACTATATTATCCCGGAGCTAAAAGAGCAGATGCAAACACAAAACGATGGTACTATTACTCAAAATGACTATTTTCAAAAAGGCAAAAGTCTTGAAAACATTCCGTATAACAGCGACAAGCCTAGCTACATCTTTGTCAGTTGGTACTCTTACAGGCTAGACGAGGAAGCGTCAGCATTTTTTGATATGGATATCGCTGAAATTTCAGATGAGAATTTCAGGACTTACAGAAAAGAGCATCTTAAAACAAATGACGATTTCAACTATTATTTTGGTGATACGATAACTGTTACGGCCCATTACAAAGATGGGCAATCGGAAACTGCAGTGATCGACGTAACCGTAGAAACCCGAGAAGAAGATGGCAAAACTTATGGAAATTATGTATTAAAATATAAATAAAAGTGATGTGGTATTCCACAAGGCTCCCCTTTTGGGAGCCTTTATTTTAGCATTTTTTACATACGGACAAACATCATTCAGGATTTAAATCGTCAAAGTGAAAAAATTAACATAAATTTGTTGACATCTCAAAGTCTGTGTGCTATATTAGTAACAATCTTTTTTTATTAAATGCGATGAAGAAATTATTTTTTGTCCAAGTTTTTTTCAGAGAGCTGTCGGTTGGTGAAAGGCAGTAAAAACGGTCAAAGAAGTCTCATTTTGGAGCAGAATCGCTGAAGCTATTAAGCGATTACGGCATGCCCCGTTACCATGGCAAAAGGCTTGTTGGAGTCTTACTAAGTTGGTCGATTTTTCGGCAAACAGGGTGGTACCGCGATTTATTCGTCCCTGAGGCATTAGCCTTGGGGACTTTTTATTTTTGATTTTTCAAAGAGAGGTAGATATTATGAAACAGATCAGAATTGCTGACACAACTTTATGCAAAGAAAACAGCCACTTCAGCTTTAAAGAGAAGCTTGAAATCGCTAGACAGCTCGAGCGACTTTGTGTTGACACTATTGAACTACCTGAAATTATAAATGAAAGAACAGACATTCTTTTTGTTCGCACAGTAGCATCATTCGTTAAGAAGAGCGTTATTTCCGTAGCGGCAGGCTCAACCTTAGAGAGCATTGAGAACGCTAAAAAAGCACTTTCTAACACAGCTCATCCTTGTATCAGAATTGAGCTTCCTGTTTCTCCTGCTTTGATGGAGTATAATCTCCACAAAAAGAATGCTAAGATGATTGAATACGTTAAAAAGTGCATTGAAACAGCTAAAGAGAGTTGTGATAACGTAGAATTTTGTGCAGTTGACGCAACACGTGCTGAAAAAGACTTTCTCAAAGACGTAGTAAAGGCCGCTGTTGAAGCAGGCGCAACAACTATTTCAGTTTGCGATTCAGCTTCATCAATGCTTCCTGATGATTTCGCAGATTTCGCTAAGAAGATTTCTAAGAAAGCCGACGTTCCTGTTGGTGTTAAGTGTGATGATAAAAACGGTCTTGCTATTGCTCAGGCTATTTTATCTGTTCAAAACGGCGTTGATATCGTAAAGACTACAGTAGACGGAGATTGCGTTCCGCTGGAAACATTCGCTACTATGATTAAAAACTGTGGTGATTCCTACGGCTTCTACTCCAATATCCGTTTCACAGAGCTTCACAGAATCGTAAAGCAGATTAACCGTATCGCCGAGAACGCTAACAATGAAAACGCCGCAGTAACTCTCACAGACGCTGATGAAACTTCTATCCATTTAGATGTTAAGGATACTAAAGACGATATCGCTGTTGCTGTCAAAAAGCTCGGCTACGATTTATCCGAAGAAGATGAAGCTAAAGTTTACGAAGAATTCTTAAGAGTTGCTGAGAAGAAAAACGTTGGCGCTAAAGAACTCGATGCTATCGTTGCATCAGTTGCGCTTCAGGTTCCTGCTACCTACAAGCTCGTTTCTTATGTTATCAACAATGGTAACATCATCAACTCCACTGCTCAGATTACTTTGGAAAAAGACGGTGAGCAGTTACAGGGTATATGTATCGGCGACGGTCCTGTTGACGCCTCTTTCTTAGCTATTGATCAGATTGTCGGCCACCACTACGAGTTAGACGATTTCCAGATTCAGTCCGTAACACAGGGTAAAGAGGCTATGGGTTCAGCACTTGTTAAACTTAGAAACGGCTCAAAGCTTTATAGCGGTAACGGTATTTCTACCGACATTATGGGCGCTAGTATAAGAGCATACTTAAACGCAGTTAACAAGATTGTTTACGAGGAGGCGTAAGAAATGAAGCTTTCATTTTCAACAAAAGGTTGGCACAACAGTCAGTTTGAGGATTTTTGCGAAGCGGCTAACTATATCGGATTCAAAGGTATAGAGCTTCATAATATCTATAACCGCCTTTTTACTGAGAAGGACGGTGCTTTCCACGATTATACAGCAGCAGCTACTTTGCGCAGACTTTTCGAGAAAAAGCTCGAAATTCCTTGTATCGACGTAGTTGCTGATATCGCTGACGCTGACATCGAAAGTGACGTTATCGAAGAAATCAAGCGTTGTATCGAAATTGCAAAAAACCTTAGAATCCCTCATATACGCTTACGTGCTAAAGATAGTGACGATAAAGAAAGTGCAACAGCTCAGGTGAAAAAGGTTATTGCAAGCGTTCACGATTTAGCTGTACAAAATAAAGTTATCTTACTTTTAGAAACATCAGGCCTTTATGCTAATACAAAAGCTTTGTGTGAAGTACTCGACAGTTTTGCGAGCGATAACGTAGCTGCTCTTTGGCATCTTTCACACGCTTACTTTACATGCGGCGAAAATCCGGGTCAGGTTATCAAAAACTTGGGCGCTTATGTTAAGCACGTTCATTTTTCTGACGCTAAAAAGGTTGATGGTAAGGTTGAATATTGCTTAGCTGGTGAGGGCGACCTTCCTATTAAAGAAATGATGCTTGCTTTAAGTTCAGTCAACTACGACGGATATATTTCTCTTATTTGGGACCCAAGCTGGTGTGAAGAGCTCGATGATATGGAAATCATTTTTGCTCAGTACAAAGAGTTCATGAAGCAGTTCGATGATACATCGAAGAACAAGAAAACTCTCTATTCTAATAAACGCCACACAGGAAAATATGTGTGGAAAAAAGATTTGCTTATCGACGCTACTTTTGCAGACGTACTTGACCGAATGGTTGAGGAGTTCCCTGACCAGTATGCGTTTAAATACACAACTTTAGACTACACAAGAACATATAGTGAATTCAGAGATGACGTAGATACTTTTGCTCGCGCTTTGATTGCTATGGGTGTAAAAGCAGGCACAAAGGTAGCTGTTTGGGCTTCTAACGTACCACAGTGGTATATCGCTTTCTGGGCTACTACAAAAATCGGTGCTATCTTAGTAACCGTCAATACAGCGTATAAAATTCATGAAGCTGAGTATCTTTTCCGTCAGTCTGACACTCATACTCTCATTATGACACAGGGCGCTAAGGACACTAACTACGGAGATATAGTTGCTAAACTCTGTCCTGAACTCGAGAACACAAAAGAGGGCGAACAGGTTCACTCAAAGCGTTTGCCTTTCCTTAGAAATGTTATCACAGTAGGCTTTAAGCAGAAAGGCTGTATGACTTGGAATCAGGCTCTCGAATTTGCAAATAAAGTTCCGCTTTCCGAAGTTCACCGTATGGCGGCTTTAGTTGATAAAAATGATGTATGTAATATGCAGTACACATCAGGTACTACAGGCTTTCCTAAGGGTGTTATGCTCACTCACTACAACATTGTAAACGACGGTAAATGTATCGGCGACAGAATGGACCTTTCAACTGCTGACAGAATGATGGTTCAGGTTCCGATGTTCCACTGCTTTGGTATGGTACTCGCTATGACAGCGACTATGACCCACGGAGGAACACTTTTACCGCTTCCGTATTTTTCACCGAAGCCTGCGCTCGCTTGTATCAATAACGAGCATATCACCGCGTTCCACGGTGTACCTACAATGTTCATCGCTTTGCTTGAACACGAGGACTTCGAAAAAACTGACTTCTCCTATATGCGTACAGGTATTATGGCAGGCTCACCTTGTCCTATCTCTGTGATGCAGGACGTTGTCGATAAAATGAATATGAAAGAAATCACTATCGTTTATGGTCAGACAGAGGCTTCTCCTGGTTGTACAATGAGTTCGACCGATGACCCTATTGAAGTGCGAGTTTCTACTGTTGGTCGTGCGCTCCCTGAAATCGAATGTAAAATCGTTGACCCTGAAACAGGCGAAGAATGTGACTATGATGTTCCTGGTGAGTTCTTAGCTCGTGGCTATAACATCATGAAAGGCTACTACAAAATGCCTGAAGCTACTGCTGCGGCTATTGATAAGGACGGCTGGTTGCATACAGGTGACCTCGCTTGTAAGACAAGAGAAGGCAATTATCGCATTACAGGTAGACTTAAAGATATGATTATCCGTGGTGGTGAGAATATCTATCCTAAGGAGATTGAGGAGTTTATTTATACTCACGAAAAGGTTTCTGATGTACAGGTCATCGGTGTTCCTGATGAACAGTACGGTGAGGAAATCATGGCTTGTATTATCCTTAAAGACGGAGAAACAATGACCGAAGCTGAAATGAAAGAGTATATCCTCGCTAATATGGCTAGACATAAAGTCCCTCGCTACATCGATTTTGTAACTTCATTCCCTACAAATGCCGCAGGTAAAATTATGAAGTACAAGATGCGTGAACAAGCAGTTGAGAAGCTTGGACTCCAGAAAGCTGATAGTGTGGAGACTGCATAATGTATAAGAATTTTACTGTTATTGACTCACATTGTCATATATATCCCGAAAAAATTGCCTCAAAAGCGGTGGGCGGTACTGACCGTTTTTACGACATCGTTTCAAAATGCGAAGGTACTATTGAGGATTTGTTAAGCAGAGGTAAGAAGGCTGGTGTTGATCATTTTATAGTTCAGTCGGTTGCGACTACTCCTCATCAGGTGAAGTCTATCAACGAGTTTATAGCAAGAAGTGTTGAAGAGCATAAAGGACTTTTAACAGGCCTTGGCACACTCCACCCTGATAGTGAGGATCAAGAGGGAGATGTTGAACACCTTATCTCTTTAGGATTGCAGGGTGTTAAGCTTCACCCTGATATTCAGCAGTTCGCAATTGATGACGAAAGATGCTTGAAAATCTACGATTTATGTCAGGAAAAGGGTCTGCCGATTTTAATGCATACGGGAGATAATCGTTACGATTACTCTAATCCTAACCGACTTTTACCAGTGCTTAAAAAGTATAAAGATTTAGTTGTAATCGGCGCACATTTCGGCGGGTGGTCTATGTGGGAAGACGCGTGTAACGTGTATAAGGATATCCCTAATTTCTACGTTGATTGTTCTTCTAGCCTTTACGCGATAACTCCTGAAGCCGCGAAAAAGGTTGTCCGTACCTACGGTGCCGAACACGTACTTTTCGCAACTGATTACCCTATGTGGGACCCTAGCGAAGAGATTGAGCGTTTTATGGCAATCGGACTAACCGACGAAGAAAACGAAATTATCTTCTCAAAAAACGTTCAGAAGCTTTTTAAAATTGAATTATAAATTGTAGTGGCACCAGTGGTCGTTCACGTGTGTCAGTACCAAAACAAACTAAAAGGAGCAATCATTTACGTGATTGCTCCTTTTTTTATTTCTTATATTGTTTTCCAGAGTATTAAATTATCGTCTATAACAACGTCGATTTCACCCTTGTTTTTTAGATAGCTTAGATATGAACGAACTGTACTTCCTACAAGTGAATGCTGACGTATACTCATTTTAAGGTCGTAGTGAGAAAACAGCTTTTGCAGTAATACTTCGAACGTAATGGGTTCTGTAGCTAATTCGAGTACTTTATTGCAAATCTCGTAAATTTTGTCACGGTTGAGCTTAATCAGTGGTCTAATATCGTCAACAGTGTCAACGTGCGACATAATAAACATAGAAGCTTCCATGTTTTCCACGAAGTTTAAAGACTCCAAATGTTTTTTTATATCTAGAAGATAGGTTATACCATACTTTTTAATAATCTCTTCGCTTGATACAATATCTCCAACAAAAGCTGTGTTATCTGGAGTAACTATCGCTATCATACCGAGCGAATGACCAGAAATATCGTAGGTTTTAAGCTCAGATGGGAAATCTTCTGAATTAATACTTTTAGTCTTGCTTTTCTCAGCGAGAAAGAATTTATGCTCCATTTCTCTAGGAATATATCCTCCATAAATATGAAGCGGATTGATTATTGGATACTCAATAAATGGTCTGTCAATTTCGCTACAGAAGATGTCACAACCCGTCTTTTCTTGAATGTAAGCGTTACCGCCGATGTGGTCAGCGTGGGCGTGTGTGTTGATGATGCCCTTTATATTCCAGTTTTGTTCATTACAGATTTTCAGCGTTTTTTTAGCAGAGTTTTTGTCAGAACCTGAGTCGATGAGGTACACATCATCTTCATTTTGCTTGTATATTCCGACCTTTGATGGGCTTTCTATATAGTAACAACTATCAGTAACTTTAATAAGTTCGAACATTTTCTTCACCTTGAGTTTTTGGATTACTTTACTATTATACTTCCCGAAATGTTCATTTTCAATACTAAAGTGAACTTCCGATGTGGACTATTGCATTTCCGTTTGATAGAGTTTTTCCGCTTTCATTAAGGCGAGCAATAAAGGTTTTGCTGCCTTTAGTTTTCGTTGCGAATTCCAAAAGTACTTGCTCTGCTTTTTTTGATACTATCGGATAATCAAAAACAAGGTAGTATCTGCCAGCGTAAAAATAGGCTGAGTTGTTATAGTACAGTGCATCAAGATTGTAGAGTTTTTCAAAAGCAGTGAGCATAGTTTCTGCGTCAGAGAATTTATAACACGGGTATTCGCTTATACGCTTTATGCGGTACTTTTTGCGCTTGTAGTTTTTCTCTTTTACTTATACAAAAAGCACACAACCGTTATCGCTTTTTAATGCTTCGCAAATGATAGTTTTATTGTCGGTTTCTATATTATTGCTACTGCAGGCTAAAGTTAGCAGTCTGTTAATTATCTTTTTCGAATGAGGGTCGCACATTCCCATTTCGTCAAATTTCAGTTCAAAGTTTTTCATATCGTCATCGCATAGCGAGATAAGGACTTTATTGTGTGAAAGCTGTGATATTTTCATAGGTTTTGCCCTCCTTTTATATACATACTATGCGAAAGGTTTATCCGTTGCAATGGTGAGTTTTTGGTATCCAAAAAATGAGTGACGTTATTGACACCCTTTGTCGCGGGTGATAAAATTAAAGTATAATTTTAAATCAAGGAGATTTATACTATGCCTAAGTGGTTAGAAAATGCTGTTTTTTACGAAATTTATCCCCAGAGCTACTATGACTCTAACGGTGACGGTATAGGTGATTTGCAGGGTATTATAGAGAAGCTTCCTTATATCAAGGAGCTTGGTTGTAATGCTCTGTGGATTAATCCGATTTACGATTCTCCGTTTATGGATGCGGGATATGATGTTCGTGACCATAAAAAGGTAGCACCTCGCTACGGAACACTCGACGATGTCAAAGAGCTTTTGAGTACTGCCCATGATATGGGAATCAAGGTGCTTTTTGACTTGGTTCCAGGTCATACAAGTGACCAGAACGAGTGGTTCTTGCAGTCTAAAAAAGCCGAGAAAAACGATTATACCGACACATATATTTTCACAAAATCAGTGTGGGATGCTCCACCACAGTACAGATTAATGTGCGGCATTTGTGAGCGTGACGGAAACTACCTTGTCAACTACTTCTCATCACAGCCCGCTTTGAACTACGGCTTTTATGATATCACTCACCCTGCTTGGCAGATGCCTAGTGACTGTGACGCTGCTAAAAATACAGTAGAGCTTATCAAAGACATTATGCGCTACTGGATGGATTTAGGTGTTGATGGGTTCAGAGTTGATATGGCTGACTCTTTGGTTAAAAACGATGACGAAAAAATCGCTACATCTAAAATCTGGGCAGGAATCAGAGAGATGATGGACAAAGATTATCCAGAGTGTGCGCTCGTTTCCGAATGGTGTAATCCACAACGTTCAATTAACGATGGTGGTTTCCACATGGACTTTTATCTTGATCACTATGGAAATGGCTACTCAACCCTTTTCCGCTATCTTGTTGACGGCGAGAATAAGAGCTTTTTCTCAGATAGTGCTAAGGGTGACTTGTCAACTTTCCTCAGCGAATATAACGTTAACTATCCTGCTACAAAGGATAACGGCTATATTTGCTTTATGACTAATAATCACGATATGCCACGAGCTACTTTCTATATGTCTGAAGAGATGATAAAGTTGAGTCACACATTTATGATGACTATGCCTGGTGTTCCGTTTGTGTACTATGGTGATGAAATTGGTATGAGATACCAGACTGATTTAGTTTCAAAAGAAGGAGGTTTCTCCCGTACAGGCTCACGTACTCCGATGCAGTGGGATTCTTCTAAAAACTTAGGTTTCTCAACAGCAGATGAGAGCAAGCTTTATCTTCCAGTTGATAAGAGCGATGATGCGCCTACTGTTGAGAATAATATCGGCAGAAAGGGCAGTATCTACGAAAACTTAAAGACTCTCATCGCTTTACGTCATGAGTATGAGGACCTTAGAAACGGTTCTGATTTCGAGCTTGTTCACGCAGAAAAAGGCGACAACCTCTTTATCTACAAGCGCGGTGAGTTCACAGTTTACTTCAATGTTTCAAAGGAGAAGAAGGAAGTTAAGCTCAAAAATGTCGGCGAGATTGTCTTTATGCTCGGTGACTATGAAATCAACGGCGAAACTCTCATTCTAGATGGCAGAAACGCTGTTATTATTAAAGGCTAAGATAAAAAATAACCGCAGGGAAGAATCCCTGCGGTTTTCTCTTATGTTTGAAATTATTTAATAAAGCCGATTTTCTTCATGCACTTGTCGATTGTGCGCTGTGCAAGACGGTTAGCAAATTCATCTGACTTTGAGTAGCATTCCTGTAAGTACGCTTTATCTTTCACGAACTCTTCGTAGCGTTTACGAATAGGTGAAAGCTCAGCAACGACAGCTTCACCGACAGCTGTCTTGAAATCGCCGTAGCCTTTACCGTCGAAGTCGTGTTCAATCTGCTCGAAAGTAAGACCTGTCACAGCGGAGTAAATAGACATAAGGTTGTTGATACCGTGCTTGCCCTCACCGTAGAAGACTTTAGCATCGTTGTCAGTAACGGCACGCTTGAACTTCTTCATGATAACATCGTCAGTATCAGTGAGAAGTACACAGCCATTAACGTTAGTATCACTCTTACTCATCTTTGATGTAGGGTTCTGAAGGCTCATAACTCTTGCACCGTTCTTTGGAATAAATCCGTCAGGAACCTTGAATGTGTTGCCGTAAATACCGTTGAAACGGGTAGCAATGTCCCTAGCAAGTTCGAGGTGCTGTTTCTGGTCAGCGCCGATTGGAACAAGGTCAGCCTGATAAAGAAGAATGTCACCTGCCATAAGTACAGGGTAGGTGAAAAGACCTGCGTTGATATTGTCAGCGTGCTTAATGCTCTTGTCCTTGAACTGAGTCATGCGCGAAAGCTCGCCAAACTGTGTGTAGCAGTTCAAAATCCACGCAAGCTGTGAGTGAGCAGGAACATGGCTCTGAATGAAAAACGGAGATTTTTCTGTATCGATACCGCACGCTAAAATTGAAGCGTATGCATCGTAAAGATTCTTTCTGAAAGTCGCTGTTTCCTGTCTTACTGTGATTGTGTGTAAGTCAGCGAGAGCGTAAAGACAGTTGTATTCTTCGTTTTCCTGCATTTTAACCCAGTTTCTTACAGCACCGAGGTAGTTACCGAGTGTGATAGTACCGCTTGGCTGAATAGCGGATAAAACGACTTTCTTTTTAGTCTGAGTCTGTGTTGTTTCCATATTAATCACCTGTATATTCTATAATTACTTAATAAATTCTTTAGCTACTTCGCCGATGATTTTAATACCGTTTGTTAAGTCTTCGTCGGACGGAGTTGAGAAGTTGATTCTGAATGAATCACAAGGAAGTGCGCTGTCAGTGAGGAAAGCATTACCAGGTACCACGCAAACTTTGCGCTGTGTTAAAGCTTTGCAGAAAGCAAGCATATCAACATTCTTTGGAAGAGTACACCAGATGAAAAGTCCACCCTCGATTTTGTTGTATGTAATGCCCGTTGGCACAACGTACTCGTCGAGTAAATCCATACAGAGGTTAGCTTTCTTAGTGTATAAATCTCTTAACATCTGTAAATGACCCTTGAAGTCGTACTTAGTCATAAACTCGTTACATACCATCTGTGACCACATAGCGGTGTGAACGTCCTGACCCTGTTTGCAGACAATCATCTTAGCCATAGCAGCTTTATTTGCTACCATATAGCCTGCTCTTATACCAGGCGCTACAACCTTTGAGAATGAACCTGAGTAGATTACAATCCCATCTGTGTCAAAGCTCTTAATACAAGGAACATCTTCGCCAGAGTATCTCAAATCTCCGTAAGGGTTATCTTCGATGATAAGAACACCGTACTTTTTGGCAAGTTCGTAGAGTTTCTTGCGTTTTTCTAAACTCATTGTAACGCCAGATGGGTTCTGGAAATTCGGAATAGTGTAAATAAGCTTTGTGTTAGGATAATTTATGAGCTTTTCTTCAAGCTCTTCCATATTCATACCGTCTTTTTCAACAGTAACACCGACAAGCTCAACGTTGTAGCTTCTGAAAGTATTCAGCGCGCCTACGAACGAAGGAGCCTCACATATAAGGACATCTTTCTCATTTAAGAACGTTTTAGCGGCAATATCCATTACCTGCTGAGCGCCTGAAACGATGATGAGTTCATCGTCCTCTTTGATAACGTCAAGCTCAGCTTTAAGGTATGATTTTAAAGTTTCTCTAAGTGGTGTGTAGCCGTCAGAAATACCATACTGGAGAACACCGATAGGATTTTCATTTAACAGATTTTCGGAGATTTCTTTGATAGCGTCTACCGGGAAAGCATCAGGAGCAGGGTTGCCTGCTGAAAGAGAGATAACACCCGGATCAGAAGCACTCTTTAAGATTTCTCTGATTGCGTTTGGTTTTAAAGCTAATACTTTGTCTGAAAAATTGTATGTCAAAAGACTCACCTTCTAAAATAAACTAAAATTTATAGTAACATATATTGGGCGAATTTGCAACAAAATTGAGTGCTACAGCTGTTTTCTAGGAGAAAAATAGTGAAAATTTCAGGAAAAGAGCAGATTTATGAAAGTTTTTGTTGTATAAAATTTAGTTTTGTATTATAATGTAGTGTGTGTTTTTATTTTCAGATAAGGAGGAGCTAACGATGGATTACGATTTCAACGAAGACAAAGCGTATGTAGAGCGACGTAACGCAAGACGTGTCTTAGAGCGTGAAAAGTTGAGAAAGAAAAAGCTTTTTGCCAGACGTGTTACTATCGTTGGCATTATGCTTCTTACTTTGATACTTATTATTACGCTGATTGTTCTGGGAATTAAAGCGATTTTTAATATCGGTAAAGAGGAAGTACAGGAAACTGTCGCAGCGACTATTGCTCCTACTGAAGCACCGGTTGATTTAACTTTCAATAAACCGAGCATTCCTGATGACAAAGACGCAAAGGGAAACATTTCTACACAGAACAACGCTGTTTATATTTACAACAAAGCTGCTTATGAGCTGTTCACAGGTGATGAAACTTCCGCTAAAGCCTATGCTGATTGTATTTCAGAGTTCAAGTATGAGCTTGGTGAAGATGTTACAGTCTACGATATGGTTGTTCCAAGTCACGTTGAGTTTGGTGTTCCTGAACGTCTCATAAAAGAAGACAAGATTAACACAAACTCGCAGGCAGATAATATCAAGACTATTTACACAAGCTATACAGAAGACGTTAAGCCGATTAACTGCTACAACGAGTTGTCTGATCACTTTAAAGAGTATTTGTATTTCAACACTGACAGCAATTGGACAGGACTTGGCGCGTATTATGCGTACAAAACCTTCTGTGAACAGACTGACCAGAAGGTTTTAAACCTTGAAGTATGCAAAGAGAATCAGGCCTCGGGTTTTGAAGGTTCTCTTCTTTATTGTGACGGTGGATTGTACGAGAATTTAGACACAGTTCACTACTGGACTTTCCCTTATAATACATACGCTATGCGTACTGAATATATGGGAGTGGAGCCATTCGAAACCTCGATTTATTACGAGGGGGCAACTTCAGGTCCGTACACATACGGAGCATTTATCTGGGGTGATTGTCCGCTGTTCGTCGAGTACAATCAGGACCTCACTAACGGCAAGAAAATCGCTGTAGTAAAAGAATCATACGGAAATGCTTTGGTTCCGTATCTCACCGCAAATTACGAACAAGTCCACGTTATTGATTACAGATATTATCAGGGTAGTCTTGTTGATTACTGTGAGGATAACGGTATTGATGAAGTTTTATTTGTCAACAATATAATATCCGCTAATGCGTCCAGTAGAGTTGACGCGATTAAAACGCTTTTATAAAAAAGAAAAGGAGGGGTGACGGTATGCTGGCAAAAAAGGTCAGAGTTAATGTTTACGGCGAAATAAGTAACGGACTTTACTCGGGTTATTCAAGTGCTGAAGGTGTTAATAACGTAAGTTCGTATATAATCAGCAGGAAACCTGTTTATGAGTTTCTGCGCGGTGTTGTAATTGCCGTTGCAACTCTGAAAAACGGAGAACAAAAGTGCATCGTTGCTCCTGAGGGTGAGATTTTCTACGAGCCTGAAATTAAAGAGCGACTGAGTGCTTTGAGAAATGTAGAGCTACAGTCTATTAACTGTCTTTACGAGAAATCTTGCGGTGCAATTATTATCTATAAAGTCAGCGATGATAACCACAAGGTATTACTTGTCAAGAATCACAACGGAAGATATTGGAGCTTCCCGAAAGGCCATGTCGAAAAGGGTGAAACCGAGGACGAAACCGCTATCCGTGAGATTAAGGAAGAAACAGGCTTGGACGTTGAAATCGTTGAAAGCTTCAGAGAAGTTTCTGACTACTGCCCGTTCGGAAGAATCAAAAAGCGTGTTGTGTTCTTTATGGCGCAGACTTTTTCAACTGATGTTAAGGTGCAGAAAGAGGAAATTGACTCATATATCTGGGTTGATTTAAACGATGTTCATAATAAATGCACCTATGATAACGACCTTCGAGTTATCAAGAAAGCAAGAGAGAATATCTCAAAATTAAAATAAACGCAACAGCAAACCCCGCATACCGTAGTATGCGGGGTAACTTTTTGTATATTACTTAAGCCATGCGACGTCAGAATCCGTTCCTAAGTTATCAATACTGTAGATATAAAGCAGTTTTGTGAAATTGTTTTCACTTATAAGAGATGAAACATTTTGCTTATAATATCTCATATCAATCATAACAATTTCTTCGTAGTGGTCAGCAAGGAACGGGACTAACGAGTGAGCAAAGCTATCTTTGATAACAAGAAGCTTTTCGCCGTTTTTATTAGCGTTGTTTTTGATGAGAGTGTACGGATGGTTTCCGTCAAGGTAAACAGGGTACTTGTCATCATCTTTTAGATTATCGGTGAAGAAAAGTGAAGTGGAGGTGATTTTTTTATCTCCGTCAGTAATAGTAACCTCGAAGTCACCGCTCTTGTTAGTATTACTTTCCCATGTTTCTATATTATCAGCTTCGTTTAGCCAGAAGCCTGACGAAGAGTAGGTTGTGCCGTAAAAATCACTGTGCGTTGAAATGTCGTAGCTTTCTTTGGGAGTTGCTGTAAAGCCTAGCTCTTTAGCTAAAGCACAGTAAGCAAGATATGCTCCTTCACTTGTCCAGTGGTGGTCAGTTTTGTAGTAAACCTGTGTGCCGTTTTTGTGGGCGCTTTTGAACTCTTCTCTAAGGTCGATAAAAGAAACATCGTTATTTGAGAGTGTGGCTGAAACGCTTTCGAAAAGCTCGTCGTCGTGGTAAGTGATGTGCTTGTTAGGTAATACATCGCTTGCTACATAGCCTGTTGATGGAGCTAAAATCATAGCGGAAGGCAAACCTGAATTCTTAGCGAACTCAGCCATAACCTCAACGTTATAGTCAAGTCTGTCAACAGCGGGTGGGTCGTTTATAAGATAGCCGTCCTTACAGTTGTAAATACCGTTTGATAGCGGATTACCTAAAGCATAATTATAGTATGAGTTAAGACCTACCCAGAAATGTCTGAAAGCGGTATGGTCGGAAAGATACTTTTCGAAATCTTTTCCAAAGTCTCCTGAGAAGAACGAATCTACTGTAAGGGTAGGAAACTCAGCTAAATAACGCTTTTCTGAGGAGCTGTATTGTTTTTTAGGAAGAGCGAAGAAAAGTATAGTCATCGCGAAAATAAACACGATGAAGACGATAGTAGGTAAATGCTTGAACGCTTTCTTCATAGTAAGCTCCTTTCAAAAATTTAGAATCTGAAATATAAGAATGGATTGTAGCTCTGGTTAACAAGAGAAGCTGTGCAAACAAAAAGTACGAAAACACAGAAAACTGTATCAACGATAATTTTAACTTTCCGACTTCTGATTTTACCGTGAAGTTTAGCCATAAGCGGAGTTGAAGCTATAGCTGCAATCACGATAAGAGGTAAGAATGAAATTGTTGTAGATAGAGCTGACTGTCCGATAACTATTCCTGAGAATGAGAATAACTGAACGATGAAATCTCCAAGTTCTGCAAAATCGGTGAAATAGAAGATAACCCAGCCGAATACTATAAGTGGTAAAGCGTAAAGATGCTGTACAAAGCTCGGAGCTTTATCGAGCCACTTTTTGAGAATAAACTTCTCGATGATAAGGATAACTCCGTAGAAAAGACCCCATAAAATGAAGTTGTACGAAGCACCGTGCCAAAAACCTGTCAAAAACCATACGATTAGCAGGTTTACTATCTGGCGGAACACACCCTTTCGGTTGCCGCCGAGTGGAATGTAAACATATTCTCTAAACCAAGTACCCAGCGAAATATGCCATCTACGCCAAAACTCTGTGATAGATTTCGAAACGTATGGATAGTCGAAATTCTTGAGGAACTCGAAACCGAACATATTACCAAGACCGCATGCCATATCCGAGTAGCCTGAGAAGTCAAAGTAAATCTGGAAAGTATAGCCGATAATTCCTATAAGAGAACCAAGCCAACCGTTAACTTCACCTGATTCTCTAATCTGATCCCACATAAGACCCATCTGGTTAGCAATAAGAACTTTTTTAGCAAGACCAATGCAGAAAAGCCTTACACCCTTTGTGAAATCCGAGAGCGTTTCTTTTCTATGGTCGAGCTGATATGCTATGTCCTTATATCTTACGATAGGACCTGCGATAAGCTGAGGAAAAAGCGCTACGTACGTTCCGAAAGTGATGATGTTTTTCTGTACCGGCGCATCGTTGCGATAAACGTCAATAGAGTAGGACATCGTCTGGAAAGTGTAGAAGCTGATACCGATAGGCAGAGGAACTTCGATAGATGGTAGTGAGAAAAAGGGGATCGCGTTCAAAGTATCGGTGATAAAGCCTGCATACTTGAAGAATCCTAAAAGTCCTAGGTTTATACAGACTGACGCGATAAGGAAAGTTTTAGCGATTTTTTTGTTTTTAGTGCGATATTTGTCGATGAAGTAACCGCATGTGTAGTCGACGACAGTAGAGAACAGCATAAGTGTGACATAAATCGGTTCGCCCCAACCGTAGAAAACTAAGTTAGCAAAAAACAGAAAAAGGTTACGAAATTTCAGCGGCACTGCATAATAAATCATCAGTACAATCGGCAAATACATAAATAAAAACAGTAAACTTGAAAAAACCATAAAACTCCTCCTCTCGTCAGCGCAAATTTACCTATTATAATTCTTTTTTAATTCTAGTGTTTTTTAAATTTAAAGTCAATGTAAAAAGATTAGTATTTTTTGATATTTATTGTCATTTTATTAGCAATACTATATAATCAGTATAGAGTAAGGGAGTGAATAGAGTGCGTGAGTTTTTTAAAAGCAGCAAGGCTATGGTGATGTTCGCTTTGGTGTTTGTTATTATAATTGTTGCGTATAATATTTACGATACCTCCGTTTACAGTTCCTACAAAAACGCCTACACTACTGCCAAAGCACAAATCTATGAAACGGAGCTTGTCAATATCAACACAGCAAATGTTGATTTGTTTTGTACTTTACCAGGGATAAAAGAGGCAACAGCTGAAGCAATAATTCTATATAGAGAAGAACACGGCGATTTTAAAACAAAAGAAGAAATAGTGAACGTCAAAGGAATAGGCGAAAATGACTATAAAAGACTAAGTCCACTAATAACAGTTGAGTGAAATATAAGAATAAAAGCACCTGATTATCAGGTGCTTTAGCTTTAGAATAGGATTAGAACAGTATATTCTTTTTGAAGTCCTCGTTACATCTCGGACAGTGAATAGTCTGGTTTCCGGTACGCTTTTTGAGTCTTAGCTGAGATTTACAGTAAGGACATTTAACGTAGCGGTGGGTTTTAAAATCACGGATTTTAAAATACTGACGTTTAAAAAAGTTAACTACCGTGTTATAAATGTTCTCATAAATACGGTTTTCGTAAAGACGTTTGTTGATATTTTTGGAAAGCGCTCTGAAAATATACAAACCCACAGGAATCATCATAACGATAAAAAACCATGGTGTGCGCACAAAAAGATTGATAACGTAAAGTATGGCTGTTACAACGAGTAAAAATGTGTTAAGCTTATCGTTGCCATAACGTCCCTGCATAAACTGGGCTATCTTATACATAAAATTTCTGAACATAGTATCTTCCTTAAAAAGTTATTGTCAATATATTATCACACTGAAATAGCCTTTTCAAGAACAAACTGTTAACTTTACATAGGTTAATGTTTAAAATGAAGTGAGTTGTAACATTCACTCAGAATGTTTGCGCTATCCCTGAACTTTTTTGCTTCATCACGTTGTAAGGAGAGTTCCAGGATAGAACGCACCCCGTAGCGGTTGATGATACACGGGTTACCAATGAATATATCGTTTAGTCCGTATTCGCCGTTTAGTTTTGAAGATACCGTCAGAACACTGTTCTCATTTTGAAGGATTGCCTTGACAATTCTGACTATTGCCATACCTATTCCGTAGTATGTTGCACCTTTTGCTTTGATTATCTGCTCAGCTGAGGTTCGCACCTTATACGTGATATTCTCAAGCTCATCTAAACTAAACTTATCTTTGTTGTCTTTGATGACATCGAAAACAGGTTTTGTAGCTATCAGTGCTTGTGACCACGGCACAAACTCGGAGTCACCGTGTTCTCCGATTACATAGGCGTGGATATTTCTTGGGTCTATAGAAAAATAATTGCCCATAAGATATCTTAGCCTTGCGGTGTCAAGCGTTGTTCCCGTGCCGATAACTTTACTTTTTTCAAAACCCGACATTTCGTATGTGATACGGGTCATAATATCTACAGGGTTTGTTGCGACTAAAAAGATACCGTTAAATCCGCTATCTACTACAGGTTTAATAATAGACTCGAACACTTTTGCGTTTCTTTCCAACAGCTCAAGTCTTGACTCACCTTCTTTTTGATTGACGCCTGCACAGATTACCACGATATCTGCGCCTTTACAGTCGCAATACTCGCCCGCGTAAATATTCATTGAGGTTTTTGAAAAAGCGAGTCCGTGATTTAAATCCATCGCTTCACCAATCGCTCGTTCTTTGTTTATATCTATCAACACGAGTTCATCACACGGGTTCTGGTTTAACGCTGCATAAGCGAAACTCATTCCGACCATTCCTGTGCCTACAAGCACAACTTTTCGTTTATCCATTTTATCACCTTTTTCTTTTTATATATTTTTAGTTTTTTCTTTCAAAATATGTGTTATTCACTTGAACTGATACATTAGTGACGATATAATAAAGGTGTATGAAGGTGGGGGTTCAATGGAAAATGTAAAAAGTAAGCTTAAGCACAAGCTTCACAGAGTTTTTCAGTACATAATTTCATTTATGAAATGGGTTTTTATTGCACTTGTGACGGGTGCGATAGGTGGTGCAATAGGCGGGCTATTCCGATTTTGTGTTGATATAGCGACGCAGGTTCGCCATGCTCACGAATTTTTGATATTTTTCTTGCCACTTGGAGGTTTGCTGATAGTTTCTCTTTATAAAATTGCGAGACTTCCCAGTGATGCGGATACGAACCTTGTTATTAAATCTATCCGTAGTGATACAAAGGTACCAATTGTTTTAGCACCTGTTATTTTCTTAAGCACGGTTATCACCCAATTGTTTGGTGGTTCAGCGGGAAGAGAGGGAGCAGCGCTACAGCTTGGCGGATGTATTGGTGAGCAGATCGGTGACCTTTTCAAGCTTGACGAAAAGGATATGCACATCTGTGTTCTGTGCGGTATGAGTGGACTTTTTTCAGCACTTTTCTCCACTCCTCTTACAGCGACGATTTTTGCTATGGAGGTTATCTCCGTCGGCATATTCTACTACAGCGCTTTTGTTCCGTGTATTGTTTCGTCGCTGGTTTCTTTTTATGTAACTTCAATGATGGGATTAGAGCCGATCGTTTACAAACTCACAAGTGTACCACAGGTTGATATGTGGTCTGTAATTAAGGTCTCTTTTGTTGGAGTGGGCTGTGCTGTTGTTGGCATAGTTTTCTGCCTGATGCTTAGATGGTCACACAAGTATTCTGAAAAGTTTATTAAGAATGATTATCTGAGAGTGGCTGTGGGCGGTTTGCTGATTGTTGTGCTGACCGTTTTGATTGGAACGAGATACAACGGAATCGGTGAAGATGTTATCCACTCGGCTTTCGAGTATGGAGATATAAAATGGTATGACCCGTTTTTCAAGATTTTATTTACTGCTATCACCATCGGCTTTGGTTTCAAGGGCGGCGAAATTATCCCGACAATGTTCATTGGTGCGACATTTGGGTATGTGATAGGTTCTTTTATAGGACTTGACCCTACTTTTGCTGCTGCTATCGGTATGGTTGCACTTTTCTGTGCGGTTGTAAACTGTCCGATGGCGTCACTTGCGATGAGTGTTGAGTTGTTCTCGGGAGGCTCGATTATACTTTTCGCGGTAGCTTTGGCAGTGAGCTTTATGCTTTCAGGTTATTACGGACTTTACCACGACCAAAAAATCGTTTACTCAAAGCGTAGAGCGCGTTTTGTTGATAGAAATGCAAAGTAAGTTATATGAGATATGCGAAAAGGCACAGTCTAGAAACTGTGCCTTTTACTTATTTGCTTACTACATTTTTCGGGGTCCCTTTTATAAAACTATCAATATTATCATACACGATTTCGATGAGTCGTTCTCTTGTTTCAATAGGCGCCCAAGCGATATGAGGAGTAATGATAAGTTTTTCGGTTTTTGGGAGCTTGGAATCTTTACTCATTGGTTCAATTGATAGTACATCAATTCCTGCACCTCCCAGATGTCCGGAATTTAAAGCGTTTATGAGGTCGCTTTCATTCATTACACCTCCACGTGCCGTGTTTACAAAGAAAGCGCCTTTTTTCATTTTTGAAAAAGTTTCCCTGTTAAACATCTCGTTCGATTCGTTGTTGAGCGGACAGTGAACGGTTACTATGTCTGAGTTTTCAAGCAGAGTGTCAAGACCTGTGAATTCAACGTCCTGAAAACTTTTTGGAGAACGGTTGTACGCTAAAACTTTCATATTGAAAGCAAGAGCGATTTTAGCAACTGCCTGACCTATAGCGCCAAATCCCACGATTCCGATAGTTTTGTCGGCAACTTCATTAAGAGGAAATACAAACGGAGAAAAAGTTTCCGCAGTCTGCCAACCACCATTATGACAGAACTCGTTGTATTTTCCAACACTTGAATAGTGTTCTAAAATAAGCGCAAATGTATGTTGAGCGACAGCATTTGTGGAGTATGATCCTGCGTTGCAAACTGTGATATCGTGGTCTTTGCAGTAGTCGATATCGATATTATTGTAACCCGTTGCAAAAAGACCGATGTACTTGAGCTTTTTTGCCTCTTTCAGGCTCTCCTCATTTAGCAGAGTTTTGTTGCAGATAACCGCATCGGCATCTTTGATACGCTCGGGGATTTCTTCGAAATTTGTTAGGTTGTATGTAACGACTTCTCCGAAATCTTTCAGAGAGTCGAGGGAAATGTCACCTTTTGTTATTGTCTGTGCATCCAAAATTACAATCTTCATAAACTACCTCGAAATGTTTTTTATCATTATAGTATGAAGAAGGAGAAATTGCAATTAAATATCCTCAATGTATACCATAAGCCACGAAAGATAGGTTTCGGCTGTGTGGGCATAACCTATCATTGAAGATTCGTAATCAAGTTCGAAGTTCATATTATCGATATCCATACCGCTTGTGATGTAGTTTTTGAATGGTTCAAAAACTGTGCCGTCTGACCCTAAAAGTATAAGCCCGTTTGATATGGTGTTTTCGTCGTTTAGCACGTGTGCAAGTACACACATATATTCATAAACGCTGAGTTTTAGTCCAGCTATTTCGTATTTCGTGTCGTAGTAATCTTTGACAGTAGGAGCAAGCTCAAAGGCTTTGTCTAAAAACTCATTTTGGGAGTCTGTGCCACCGAAAGTTTTTAGCGGTCTGCCTTTAAGTTCTTCATAGTACTGCGATACACGCTTAAGTTTATCGTTATACTTTTCACTACCGTTATTTTGAGGAAATACTATAGTAGTGCCGTATTTCTTAAAACCCCAGCTCTCAAGTGGAATATATGAGATGAAATCTTCGGGATTAATGAAGTTAAAAATCCCTGCGTAGTGATTGTCAGTTGCATTTTCATCAATTGTTGTATTAGGTGTAGCAAAAGTGTAGGCGTACACGTTGTTTGGTCCGTATGAGTCTATGAGATTTTTTCCCATTAGATTCGCAACCGCTGCACCGCGAGAGTGACCTGTTACTAAAAATTTGCAGTGGTCACGGTCAGTTCCGTAGTTTACCATATACATTTCAAGTTTTTTTAGTGCATAGTCACACGCTTTTGAAAATCCTGCGTGGACTTTTGTGTTTGCTATATCTTTTCCAATATCAAAATTTGAATACCATTCTTTTTTATATGTTCCGCGAAGTAAAACTGTAATTAAAGTTGTGGTTGAAAACTTTTTGGAAGCAATGATTATGCCAACAGCGTTTTCGTCGTAGTTATCAGCAAAGTTGAATTTAGCGATATGCTCAAATCCCATTGTTTCAAGGTTATCGACTGCATAGGTGTAGCTGTATGCGGTTGACGCGAGAGTGAGAGATGAGAGAGCAAGTTCTTTGTTGAAATTTGAGGGTGATTGATTGAAATACTCTTCGTTTAGTGAAATTGATTTAGATATACTATCTACTGATGAATCTGCATAGAGCGGTGTTGTCACAAAAGAAAGTGTGTAGTTTTCGTTATGGTTTTTACAAGAAGTCAGCATAATTATTCCTCCGACTGGTAGTATAACCGAAAGAAGTAGAGATATGAGTTTTCGTACCATTTTGTTCTCCTTACCTGTAACAAGGGTTACAATTTTGTTGTTGACACTATTGCTTTTGGTGTTATAATTTACTTTGTGGTACAATATATGTACATTTTAACAAAGGAGAAATACAATATGCAGAAAGTATCTATCAAAAGACTTGCTTCTATATTATTAGCAGTTGTTATGCTTTTATCCTGTGCCGTAGTTTTTGTCGGCTGTGATAAGGACGGCATTCCTGACGACCTTAAAGTTGTTAACTACGATAAGAATGGTAACCCTATTGCTTACTATAAGAATGATTATGACGAAAAAGGCAACGTAATCAAGAATGCTAACTATGATTCTAAAGGTCAGCTTACAGGTTATACAGAAAGCGAGTATGACGCAAATAACAACAGAATTAAAGACACTTATTACGACGAAGATGATAAAGTCAAAGGTGGCGTAGCTATGGAATATGATGATCAGAATCGTATCACAAAGAACGCTAACTTAGATAAAAAGGGTAAGGTTACTGACTACGTTGTATACGAATACAACGAGGCAGGTCGTGAATGCAGATTCTATCGTTATGATGGTGATGATGTGTTACAGTCATACCTTGAGTATGAGTATGATAGCAACAACGAACTCACTAAGATGACCGAGTACACAGGCACTGGTGAAATCAAGAGCTACACAGAGTACAAGGTTGACGAAAACGGTGAGGAAAAGGCATATAAGTACGACAACAAGGGTACTTTAGTATCTATCAACTAATAGTAATTAAGGCGACGCAAAAGCGTCGCCTTTTTATTTCTACGTATCTAAAAAAACAAGCCCTCATAAAGAGGGCTTTTCTTATATGTGTAAAATTGAAGTCGCAATTTCAAAGTAAATGAAAAGTGAAAGTGCATCTAAGATTGTAGTGATAAACGGGCTTGCTACAACTGCTGGGTCAAAACCGACTTTCTCGATTATCATTGGGAGTACACAACCGACGATTTTCGCAAAAAATACTGTAAGTATAAGCGTGAGCGATACAACCAAAGCAATCATCACTGTGACTTCTTCATTTTGGAGAAGTATTCTGTCAACAACGAGCATTTTAACAAAGTTAGCTAAAGCGAGTGTTACACCGCAAAGGATAGAAACCCGTGACTCTTTGAAAATAACTTTGAAAATATCCTTGAACTCAATCTCACCCAGAGAGAGTGAACGGATAATAGTAACCGAAGACTGAGAACCCGAGTTACCGCCTGTACCCATAAGCATCGGGATAAACGCGGTGAGAACAATCGAAGTGGCAAGGCTTGACTCGAAAGAGTTGATTATCATTCCAGTAAATGTAGCAGAAATCATAAGTATCAAAAGCCAAGGAATACGGCTCTTGAAAATCTCAAATACAGACAGCCTGTCATATGGTTTATCCGTAGTCGGCGTGATAGCCGCAACTTTCTGGATATCCTCAGTAGCCTCTTCTTCCATTACGTCGATAGCGTCATCGACCGTAACAATACCGACAAGACGGTTTTCTTTGTCAACAACAGGAACTGCGAGGAAGTTGTATTTGTTGAACACCTGAACAACAACTTCCTGGTCATCAAGGGTGTTAACCGAGATGACGTTTGTTTCCATCAGGTTTTCGATAGTTTCTTCTTCGTCAGCGAGAAGAAGACTTTTAATTGTAACGATACCGATGAGCGTTGAATGGTCGTCGGCAACGTAGCATGTGTAGATAGTTTCCTTGTCAATACCTGTTCTTCTGATTCGCTTGATAGCTTCTTCGACGGTCATCTTCGGTCGAAGTCTTACAAACTCGGTTGTCATAATCGAACCGGCAGAATCTTCAGGATATTTAAGGATTTCGTTAATTTGTTTTCTGACATCAGGGTCAGTGTGACGTAAAATACGTTTTACAACGTTAGCGGGCATTTCCTCGATGATATCAACAGCGTCGTCGACATAAAGCTCATCGATGACTTCCTTGAGTTCTGCGTCGGAGAAACCGTGTATAAGAAGTTGTTGGGTGTCTTCGTCCATCTCAACAAAAGCTTCAGCAGCAAGTTCTTTAGGTAAAAGTCTGAAGAGTATAGCGGTTTTCTCATCGGCTATGTCCTCAAACACAACGGCTATATCGACAGGGTTCATCGTGGAGAGAATGTCCCTTAAAGTCGCATATTTTTTATTCTCGAGAAGCGTAACAATAGTCTCGAATAGTGTGACTGTATTCCTTTCCATAAAATTATCCTCCTAATTTAATTTAGGCGGAAGTAGAAGACAGTCCCCAAGTGAGTATCAAAGATGAAAACAGACGTAGAAAATTTCCGACAGACTGTTTTCAGTTATACTTCGCCCAAGGGGGTTGCCGGTGGTACTTCCAGCGTCCATTTAAATCTCGCCTCTTTCATAAGTTAGTTTGGGTAAAACCCAATCATCTAAATTTTATACCAATAAAAACAATAAGTCAACTGCGAGGACATAAAAATTTAACAGTATGAATCTTGATTTTGTGATACATATTGAGTATAATAGGCTATGCAAAAGCAAAAAAGAGGTGTAATAAAATGGATGATAAACTTGAAAAGAAATTGAAAGAATTTTTACCATATATTATTATCATAGGTATTATTTATCTATTCGTTCCTGCGATTTTAGTGCTTACTAAAAGTTCAGGCTCGTTTAATCAGATTATTTACATTGGTCTGTTTCCGTCAACTGCTTTGCTCTGTAATTATCATTATGGTTACAAAAAAGCAAACGATATTCTCTTAGCTTTAGTGGCACCTATTTTGTATATACCGAGTATGTTGCTCTACAGAAATCATATAGATTCACTTTTAAACTGTATCATTTTCTTAGTATCTTATTTTATCTGTGGTTATATAGGACTTTCGCTCGGAGAAATGCACAGAAAGTCGAAAAATAAGAGTGACAAAAAATCATCAAGAAGAACAGTGCCTGCTGTTGTTGATACTTCTGTTGCACTTGAAAATGAAAACGATGATGTTCTGATTGATGACATCGAAGATGTTAAGAGCTTTGAAGAAGAGGCTGAAGTGGAACAGTATCAGCAAGAAGAGGAACCGTTGCTTGACCCTGATTATAACTACACCGAAGCAGATGTTGATGCTATTTTAGCAGAGCTTCACAGCCGTGATGATTAATTGAATAGTATGAAAGAGAAAAACCGGTTGGCTTATTCCAACCGGTTTTTATTTTTTGCTGATGTGTGAATTATCCAAACATATGTATAGATTTTAGGTTATTATAACAATTGATATAAAATATAATGAGATTTACAATTATATTGTAAGTATAGCACAAAACTCGCTATCGTTTTAGTCTTATGCTTATTTAAGAAAGGAACCTTTTTATGAAAAAATTCAAATCGATAGTTTCACTGTTACTGGTGGCTGTGCTTATATGCCTTTCAGGAGTGACAGCGTTTGCAGAAGAGTATGATGAAGTGCTGGACGCAAAGATAAATGAGCTTTCTGAACTTTGTGAAGAAGCGTTTTTTGCGTTTGGAACATATGGAAGTTTATTCTATGACTTTGACCCGGGTACAATATTTCCAAACTTTCTTACTGTTGTGGATAGAAAAGAATTAGCTAATGCCCATTATGAAGCGGCTGCTCTGTGTGGAAGTTACTATTATGGTGAAAAGTATGTACACTATGTAGAAGTTGATTTAGAAGCTGTAATAGAAAAATACAATAATCTTTACGAAGTACTCCACAATGTGGTAATCGATAGAATCGAAGTGGAAGAACTGGTAGCAATCTGCGAAAAAGAGAGCAACGATGACTGTTACTACGATGAAGAATTGTGGAACGGTTTCCAAGCCGAAATCACACAGGCAAAAGAGCTTTTAGCGGACGAGAGCATAGTTGACCAAAGGGTTACTACTGCGTTTTACGAATTGATGTATCAGTATAATCT